>NZ_CFHRBF010000010.1:0-291812 GCF_984380535.1 Thalassoroseus sp. | reverse complement strand
GGTTGTGCCGTGTCGACATGGTCGTTGATCGCGATCAATCTCACACCATGATCCACACACTCCTCGCAAAAGATGTGCGCGTGCATTCGACGGATAATGCGGCCCAAGTCTTCGGTCACAACGAGATCGTACTGGCGGGTCGCAACCTTATCACAAAGCTCGATGAACTCCGCACGGTCCAACCATTCGCCTCGCCCGGAGCTCGCGAAAACTTCGATTTCGCATGGCTCCGATATATTTTGATCAATCCAACTTCGAATCAAATCCTCTTGATCAGTTACCGACCGTTCATCCTGTTTTCCGGGACGAGGATCACTGACCCGTGCGGGGATTAGGACGCGTAAAGGGCTGCTTTGGTTTTGGGATTGAACGTGTGACGAATTCGTCATCGAGATACCTCCAGATGGAGATATCTGCCGCAAAGATCGTTTGTCCCATTGGGACAAAACAAATGACAAAGGGCGAGAAAGCAAGACCACAAACGAAAACAGACGGTTGATTGCAAGTCCAAGCTGTGTAACAGCTTGTCGTCATAACCCGCCTGCACACTGGGCCTTACGCAACCCCCTCAGGTGAATCCCTCTCTCTCCGCTCCAAAAACGTGCTTCATAAGCTGCCATCTGGCATCGACTTGTGGAGCACGTTTTTCTTTGGGCTAGAACTTGCGACGACTTCGAGAATAACTCGATTGAATGGGGTGATCGCCCCGAATCATTCCGCATGTGCCCGATGCTTTTAGAACGCAGCGATGACTTGCCGAGCTTGCACAATGATGAATTGATTGCCGAGAAATCGATCGGCAACGCGATTGCTGGTGGGTTTCGGCAGCAGCCGGTAATGCGGGCAAGAGGACGGGGTCTTTTTCCTCTTGCCCTGTGGCTGGGGCGTCGAAACAACTCGCTCTCGAGTGAAGACTATTTCTCACTCGCGGACGTCATCGCCGAGATGAGTGGAGTTCCATCACTCAGGGTATATTCGATGTCTAGCAGCTTCGCGATCGTGGGAGCGATGTCGATGTTCTCGACATCCGTGAGATGGCCGCCCGTGCGGATGCCTGCCCCAGATAGCACGCACATTGCGTTCATCTTCACATCTTTTGACAGAAAACCATGCGAACCGATCGAGGTCCGGGCTTCGGTATTCGAGGCTACAAAGGAATCGCCGTCGACCGAGTTTGAGACAGCATATCCATCGGCGGCAACCAAGACGGCATCGGGGGCTTGGCGGTAATCTCGTGGATGGGGCAGGCCAATTTCGTCAAACTCCTCGGGCAGTAGAACGTCAGCCACACCTTCTCGTCCCACAAGCATCTTCTTGAACTTAATCGACTCCGCGGTTGCCTCCGCCAAGTTCGAGCAGTAAACCAGTCCAATGCCTCCCTCAGAAATGACGTGCACCTGGGCGGTGCTGATCTTGCCGTCGTCGACTGTTAACAGCCCGGCTTGACGGAGAAGAACATTCGGACGAATCGCTTTCGGAGTAGTTCTGAATCCGTGGTCGGCAACGACGATCAAAGTTGTTTTATCACGGATTCCGGCGTCATCGAGTGCCTCAATGATTTTCGACAGACACATGTCGGCATAAGCGTTGGCCGTATAACCGGCCGATGTTTGCGGCCCCAAGTTATGATGCGTGCTATCGACGTTCAGCAAGTGGACCAGCAACAGATTCGGCTTACGTCGGCGGATGACATGACAGGCCGCCTGTGTCCAAACATAATCCCGGCCGACAGGACTCACTTTATTGAAAGTCGCAGTGGTCTCGTCGGTCAGGAGTCCCAACTCCAAGAGCTCGGCCCGTAGGCGAGGGGTCATATTCTCGACGGACAATGGGGCATCGGAAAACGAGTCGTCCAGAGAATCCGATCCGCGAGTACAAGGCCAGTTGATTTCGGCCGTTGTCAATCCCGCAGCGTGCGCAGCATCGACGACGGTCGGTATCTGGACTAAGTCGCTCTGATCGCGGTTCGAGTCGATCCGAGTTGGCAATCCGATCCCACCCCGTGCAAGAACGCCATTCGCCAGCACACCGTGCTTCCCGGGACACACACCGGTCACCAAGGTGGTGTGGTTAGGCCACGTGACAGACGGATTTGACACCGTCATACCGCCTTCAGCGATACAGCCCTCACGGACAAGTTGGCGAATCGTCGGAAGGGGGACCCGTGGATCATCGACCAAGTAGGCCGCGAACCCATCGAGAGAGACCACCACAACATGTCTGTCGGCATCGATAGCAGATACCGAGTCGATAGAGCCCAGCAACAACGACGCGAATCCGTATGCCAGCAACAACCTATTTTTCATCGAACAGTACTCTCGCCAAGTAGATTAAGAACCGATATTGAGCCGTCCTTGCACGTCCGCAAAATGTTAGCCGTTTCGAAGCTGCCGGACTACGCTGGCGGAGGTACGCAACATGAAATTCAAATTGTCTTCATAGAGCGACGCGAGGGAATTCGCTTGACAAACTGGATAGGGACGTCTAGTTTCAATGGTCGACGAACGTGTCATCCCTGTTGGATAGCCACCCTCACCACCACACCCACATACCCCGACGTCTGCCTGCTATTTGAACTCTCAACGAACCACATAGCTCGGTGTTATCGAAATCACAACAGCGTATCGCTTTTGCTTCTCAGTGATCCAAAGTCGTGACACGCCCCGGCAGAACTGACTATTCCTCAATGCCAGAACATGCTTGTTTCGAAACTTCAATATCCTGAAATTCGTACTTGCCGAAATCAGACTGCCGCAACTGCGAATGCCCGGTTTCTTGAGTCAGACTTCATCGTTGAATCGCACCGAAGGACGTGCAGGAGCATCGGATTTTCAAGGCTCGTTCAACAAGTCATCTGACTTCCAGATCGGTTACCGATCGGAAAATGGTCTATTGATGAGTTGGACAGAACCTGACATTTCTCATACGCGGAGTCAAATTGTGCCACGTCAACGAGCCGATTTATCGTATTGGACGGTTGCCGTCTTGGTGATCGCATTATCTTACTGGGGACTGCACTCGCAGTCGCGTCTACAAACGGTCTACGCCGTCGAAAAAGAATCACAACCGTCAGAACATCAAGAGACGCAGGACAACAATAACTCACCTAGTACGGTGGACGAAGCTCGTGGGCGAGCTCGCCTCTTGCATGAAACAATTCACGGGTCCCTGCAGATTATGCATCGTGACTTCTTCCGAGAGGATGAGGGTTTGCCAATTCCTTCACATTCGCTGGAAGATGTCTTCAAGGAACTAACACGCAGTCACAACGTGCAACTTCGATGGCTTGCAATCAACGCTAGAGCGATGGACATCGACCACGAACCGAAAAGCGAATTTGACAAGGAAGCCGTTCGCCTCTTGAGTTCTGGTAAAGACTTCTACGAGTTGCAATCCGCCAACTCCTATCAATACGTCGGTGCGATTCGACTCTCTGCTTCATGTTTGAAATGCCATCTACCGGCTCGCAGTAGCAATGCTGATCGCACTGCAGGTCTCGTCATAAAAATGCCTCTGAAAATTCGGACTCCGTAAATCTACGTCATGTCGATTCCCGAACTCATTGATCAATATATTGCAGGACCGAGTTTGCTTCGCGAAGCGGTCGACGGTTTGACCGATCGACAACTCGATCTGACTCCGATTCCGGGTCGCTGGTCGACTCGTCAAGTGATCTGTCACATCGCTGACTTTGAACCGATCTATGCTGATCGAATCAAACGCGTAATTGCCGAGGAGAACCCAACGTTCTTCGGTGGTGATCCGGATGTGTTCGCAACTCATCTGGCTTATTCTTATCGTCAGGTCAGCGACGAGTTGAAGCTTATCGAAGCCGTTCGTCAACAGGTTGCAACGATACTCGGTACACTTTCAGCTGCGGATTTTCAACGGATTGGGACACACTCTGAAGATGGCAAAATGTCCTTAAAAACCTTGCTCCAGAACATCACCAATCACATACCGCATCACATTCAGTACATTCGTGAGAAGCGACAGGCTATGGGTTTTTAGCCAAGGCTTGCCCCGATTGTGATGTCGCCATTTCTGCAAATCAAGAGGTTAGCTGATGCCACGTTTTCAGCGAGAATACACTACAATACCCCCACTCCAATGGCTTGGATTTCTGTGGGGAATCGGTATTTGGACAACGACCGTATCCGCTCAACTTGACTTCGATCTAGAGCCAATCAACTATAGTCAGTCGACGCCGCAAGACGCTGTTGTCCGACTGCAATCGAAGCTCGATAGTGGTGATCTCACGCTAACTTACGACGATCAGCATGGTTACTTGAAGTCAATCCTCGCGGAGTTGGACATTCAACATTCATCGCAGGTACTAGTTCACTCGCAGACTAGTTTTCAGCTCCACAAGATCTCGCCTCGGCGTCCGCGTGCTCTGTATTTTAACGACGAATCCTATGTTGGTTGGGTCCAAGGAGGCGACGTCCTTGAGATTATGACAACCGACCCACAACTTGGGCAGGTCTTTTACACTCTCAATCAGCAGCCAAGCAAGCGACCAAGAATCGTTCGTGACCAAGGGCAATGCATGATCTGCCATTCGTCGGCACGGACTCAAAAAGTTCCAGGAGGATTGGTGCGATCGGTATTCGTCAATGCCGGCGGTCAACCGCATTATGGATCGGGCACGTTTACAATTGATCATTCCAGTCCGTTTGAACAACGGTGGGGCGGATGGTACGTGACCGGTACACATGGCAAGATGCGACATATGGGTAATGTCATTTCTAAGAGCCGGCTTCATCCAGAAGATATTGACCGAGAATTCGGTGCGAATGTCACTGACCTAAGCAGTCGATTCGATGTCGAACCTTATCTGACTAGCCATAGTGATATCGTAGCTTTGATGGTTTTAGAACATCAAACACAAATGCAGAATTTGATCACGGCTGCGAGCTATGAGAATCGTCGCGCCGTCCACCATGATGGGATCATGAATGCAGCCTTGAATCGACCAGGCGATTACCGGAGTGACTCAACGGGGCGGAGAATCAAAGCTGCCGGGGACAAACTGCTACGATACTTATTGTTCGCGGAAGAATTTCAGTTGACCGCACCGGTCCAAGGGTCGACGACGTTCGCACGGGACTTTGAGTCGCGAGGTCCACGTGATAGTCACGGAAGATCGCTCCGCAAGCTCGACCTTAGTACCCGTCTTTTCAAGTATCCATGCAGCTATCTGATTTATTCTCCCGCCTTCGATGCACTGCCCAAGGAAGTCCACCGGTATGTCACCACTACACTCCGTGACATCCTTACCGGAAAAAATCAAAGCGAGGATTTCGCTCATCTCTCACCAACGGATCGACAAGCGATTCTCGAAATCCTGACGGAAACCAAGCCAGGATTATGGAAAGATTGACCGTTCCGTGAGACATTCGCAAACGACCATCGAACACATCACATCGCATCGTGTTTAATCTGCCATTGAACGGGCTCGCGTGGCCGTGTGACGAGTCTGTTCCCACGAATGACTGGGAACACGGCAACGAAATCGTATTCCAAAACTCGACAGCGAACGCTCGGCGCAGCTTAATTATGTTAAAGAGTGTCCCGGCCTTAGCGGAATAAAGTGTTTCGCTCTCGCAATGTCGCTTTCAGTTGCCTGTGTCAACTCAAGTTGACACACGTTTGGCTGTCGACGCTCGTCTAACGAACAAATCTTCGCGTTTCACGCAGGTTGAGTGCAGTCTCATCACCCGGCACGAACTTTGCGTCTCTACGACTCAAGAACTCGAAATGCGTGCTAAGTTATCTTGGCGCAATACAACCGTAGCAGCCTGGCGTCTTTTTCACCCAGCACTTGGCCTGAACGGATGGTACTTTCATCTGCTAGCTCGTGTGAACGCCTATCAAGCGGTATCCCAGACAGATTCGCTTGCCGAGGGTTTTTGTTCGCTGACATCACAGCACTCGTTACAATGAAGTCTATGACAAGTGAATTGCTACGCGAAGATGAAGATAGCGGACACATCAACACCGATGTGTTTCGTGCAATTGCGGATTATACCTATGACTCTGAAAGCTGGCATGCGCCAGATGGACAAGTTCTATGGATGAATGCAGCGATTGAACGTTTGTCGGGGTTTTCTCCGAATGATTGTCTTGCAATGACGGACTATCCGCTCCCCCTGGTCGCTGATACCGACCGCGACAAGATTTCCAAGGTCTTGTCCGATGCAAAAGCCGGCGGTAGTGGGAACGATATCGAGTTTCAGCTCATCCATCGGAATGGATCAAAGCGTTGGGGTGCCGTTTCTTGGCAGCCGATCTATGACGACGCGCATCGGCATCTTGGTTTTCGTGCGAGCATTCGTGATGTCACGGAACGTCATCACTTGCGGGAAGAATTACGACTTCACAATCAGCACTTGGAACAGCTTGTGCAGGAGAGAACTGCCAAGATCGCGCAGCTTGAAGAACAACGTCTAAAGATGGAAAAGCTGGTTGCGCTCGGGCAGATGGCGGCTGGAATAGCTCATGAAGTCAATAACCCCTTAGCCGGTATTCGCAATGCTTTTGCCCTCTTCAAAAGTAATCTCACTCCCGACGATCAAAACTATGAGTTGCTAGAATTGATTGATGGCGAGATCGAACGCATTAGTGCAATCACGCATCAGATGTATCAGCTCTATCGCCCGAGTCAGCAGCCGCCAATACAATTCGATCTGTGTCGCGTCGTCAACGATGTCATTGTACTCGCGCAGCCTCTTGCCAGCAAATCAGACATTCAACTAACAATCACGAAAAGAGATTGCGTCACTAATAAAGAACTCAAGGAGACTGAAGTCGTCCTTCGAGAAGGCGAATTGAAACAGATTCTTCTCAATGTAGTTCGCAACGCAATTCAAGCAACGCCACCCAAAAGTGTTGTCCAGATCTTGATTTCCACAACGCGGTCGAAGGCTGAGTTGGCGGTTATCGACCAAGGCGACGGTGTCTCCGAGCAGGTCGCAGCCAGACTCTTTGATCCATTTTTTAGTACTAAGATTGGAACACGCGAGGGGATGGGCTTAGGGCTCTCAGTATCTCGTAGCTTAACAGAAGCGATGGGCGGAACGATCACCATACGAAACAACAAACCCGAGAACGGTGCCTGTGTGACGATTACGATACCTCGGCGGATTGCAAGTGATGACTAAGTCACAAACCAAACAACGAATTCTCATTGCCGACGACGAGCCTTTATACCTGAGGACGACTGGTCAACTACTAGAACAAGCCGGGTACGAATGCGAATGCGTCTCCGATGGCGAATCTGCATTGGAGAAACTGCAAAATGAACAGTTCGATCTTATCCTGTCTGACCTTAACATGCCCGGCAACTTGAAGCTTGAATTGTTACGTCAAGGACGCTCGCATTGGCCTCATATTCCTTTAATCGTGATTACCGGTGTACCGTCCTTGCCAACGGCGATTGAGAGCGTTCGACTGGGTATTGCCGACTATTTGCTTAAGCCGGTCAAGTATGAAGCTCTCTTGGCTAGCGTACAGCGTGTCATGGCACATGCTCCTGCAACCGTTCCGAAACCGGCTGCGATCCGGCCTGACGATGATGCATTGCTAGCAAAGTTTCCCGAGATCATCGGTCGCAGTCGGCCAATAATGGACGTACTGGAAATCGTTGACCGAGTTGCTCAGACCGACACAAATATTTTGGTTAGTGGCGAGAGCGGCACTGGTAAAGAAGTGATTGCCAAGGCGATTCATGATCATAGTCGACGCAGTGACCATAACTTCCAAGTCATCGACTGCACTGCAATACCAGAGTCGTTATTCGAGTCCGTTGTGTTCGGCCACGTCAAAGGTTCGTTTACGGGAGCAGTTAAGGATCAAGAGGGATTGTTGACGCGTAGTCATCTCGGCACTGCATTCTTTGACGAGCTCGGTGAACTTCCACTCGCGTCACAGGCGAAGTTACTCCGTGCGGTCCAAGAGCATGCCTTCACACCTGTCGGAAAGAGTGAAACGCATCGCGTCGACACCCGATACATTTGCGCGACGAACCGGGATCTGGAGAAGGAAGTCGATGCCGGGCGGTTCCGTCAGGATCTCTTCTATCGACTCGGCGTGATACACATCGAGTTGCCGCCACTTCGAGACCGTGAAGACGATGTCATTCTGTTGTCTCACGCGTTTTTAGCGAAGTTGCAACAGGGTCAGAATCGGGTAACTCAGTTCTCGGATGAGGTCGTTGATTGTTTTCGCCAGTATGAATGGCCGGGCAACATTCGCGAACTGCGAAACGTCATCGAACGGGCGGTTGCACTTTCTCGCACGGAAACCGTTCAATTGTCTGATCTACCAAGACCGATGCGGGAACCAAAGGCATCAATGGCCCGGCCGGTTTCTGTCTTAGCGGAGATCTCGCGAGAAGAGGCTCTCGACAACGCCGATCAAAGCTACTTAACAGCATTGCTTGAAAAGCATGGCGGGAATGTCTCACAGGCGGCTCAACAAGCAGGCCTTTCGAGACAGGGAATGCACAAGCTGCTCGCTCGACACGGCCTCGACGCCGCTGAATTCCGTCGCTAATCGAGTAGCACGCTTGACCCGTTGCCGGTATCAACCCTGGGAGGTAGAGCCCCTTGCAAGTCGGCTCTCAGTACCCGCCCAGCCTCTTATGCAGTTTCATGCATGCGATGCACGAGTTCGGAGACCAATCTGTCCCGACATTCATAGTGCGACGGCGTACGTGTCAACTCCAAGTGTCGCATGACGCTGTGAGTGGATAGATTCACCGTCGCTTAATCAAACGAATCGAAATTTCTCGCATGTGGCTTTATTTGCTTCGAAGGAGGGGGCTCGCTGCCCAATCCCTTTAATCGATGCGATACATCCTGTTGCCTGTTATAGGACTTACAGACCAACGCTCCGCGAAGTGGCGTTCCAACTTTAATCGAAAATGGTGATGGCTGGAGACGATATTTTTGCCATCGGAACTTCATTGGTCCGACTTTTGCATTAGAGACATGTATGCAACCCGATCATGAGGTGACATCATGTCAGCAAACCTATTGAAGAACCCTTTCCATTCGAAACTAAAACATTTCCAAGCGTCTTATCCCAAGATCGATCGACGTTTGCGACGGAAACCGATAAAGCAATCTTTGCTTCCGTCTACTACGAACGATGAAGAGTGGAAGTTCGTCGGGCAAGCTGCAGCTTGGATCTTAATTATTCCGATCCTAGCATTGCTCTTGTTTTACACAATTACGCACTTCGACCCTGAGTTCTTCTTGATCCGCTGACGCGAGGTTTCGATAATGCGGCCCTAAGCATTGATTGTGACGTTTCCAAGAACCGTACACACGAAAGTGTGTATCGAGTTCTGATACAACTAGACTGTTCTAAAACTGACAACTTGAGCTTACCGTCGAGTCGGAAGGAGTCTTCATCATGGAGAGCAAACGTCAG
Source organism: Thalassoroseus sp. (assembly GCF_984380535.1). Lineage (NCBI taxonomy): Bacteria > Pseudomonadati > Planctomycetota > Planctomycetia > Planctomycetales > Planctomycetaceae > Thalassoroseus > Thalassoroseus sp. Next base: position 282,374 of record NZ_CFHRBF010000010.1, on the reverse strand, counting down.
ATCATCGTTAGTTATGATGACCATGAGCGTTTGGCAAATTTGTTGACTAGTAAATTTGCATCTGCGTTTAGCGACAAACCATATCTTCAGGAACTGCGTCGCGAGATAAGTCTTGCTGAGATTGTGTCCGCAGCAGACATTCCACCGAATGTTGTAACGATGAACTCGACGGTTCGTCTATACGATCTGTTGGATCAAGAGGAGGAAACTTACACGCTCGTTTATCCGGATGAAGCAAATATTGCTGAAGGCAAGCTTTCGGTGTTCGCCCCGATCGGAACTGCAATCATCGGTACTCAAGTGGGTGACATGATACGTTGGAACATCCCGCATGGGTTGCTCCAACTCAAAGTCACAGAACTCATTTTTCAACCTGAGCGGGACGGAGTTATGGCGTAGTTTTGACTGAAACTGCCGCACGTGACTAGCCGCGGCGAATTGCATCCATGGGCATCATTCGCATGGCCCAAAACGCGGGGTATAGACCCCCGAGCACTCCGAGTGTAGTTGCAAACAGGACGCCGAATATCAGTAGCCCTGGGCTAGCATATAATTCGACTCGTGTGGGCCATTGCCAGTTTACCACTTGCACGCCAACCCAGCCGACGATGCAGCCTAACAAGCCGCCACCGAAACCAATTAGTCCGCTTTCGCAAGTAATCAACTTCAGCACATCTTGTTTCGACCACCCATTGGCTTTCAGAATTCCGAATTCAATGATCCGCTCGCTGACGCTCATGACCATCGTATTGATGATACTCAGCACGGCGATAAACAGCCCGATCGCAGTGAGCAAACCAAGAAAGACGTTCAGGTCGTCTGCTAGTCGGTCGAACCGCTTCGCCCAACTCTCAGCAGTTCGAACTTCGATAGGCATATCAGGGCGGACAACAAAGTCGGTGTCCCCCGTGCTATTGGGCGATGTCATGGAACTAGGATCGGTCGCTGCTTCCGTGGGGGTTGCAGGATCTTGTGTTTCGACAGCTTCAACTCTCGCAACCTGACGGCTTGCAAACCACTTCAATATCAAGTTGAGTTTCTGGGTGAAGGCGTCGATCCAACCGTCCGTACCCGAACCCGCCATGCTTTGTAATGCGGATGGGGTCCAAGGTGGCAACTCACGGTTGCGAAATACCTCGCGAATCTTGTCAACCACAGCGTCTTTGTTTGCCGATTCGGTTTGTTCGATGTAATAGCTTGATACCGTTCCGGGATCGAAACGCGTCATTTTTCGGACGGTGTCAATGTCCATCAAAATCGCGATATCGAGCAGCAGGGAATCGCATTTATAGATGCCGACGATTTCCACTTGTTGGCTGTTCACTGTTAACGAATCGCCGACTTCGACTTCAAACTCTTCGGCAATTGGTTCGCTGATGAGACAGTTGCGGGTGCCACGATCTTCAAGGGATAAAAATCGTCCGGATTTGATGGACTCCCGATACAGATCGGACTCCAGCAACAATCGTTTTTCGAGATCGCTGCCGTAGAGAAGTCTGGGTGGGCTGAAGATCATTTTTTGATTGATCACATTGACACGTTGCCAAATCTCAGCGACGACCGTGTGGACTTCATCGACGGCGGCGATTTCCTCGCCCCACGCTGCTGGAAGCGTCGAGAACAACGGCATTGGAGCACCGGGCTGCATGGCAGCTAAACCGGGAACACGTCCGAATGTGGTCGAAACGGTTTCGTCCAATCCTTCGGCAACGGAGAAAAGGCCGATCATCCCAGCGATTGCCACTGTCAATCCAAGTAGCGACAGCATCGTCCGCAGCATGCGGTTGCGGAGGTTCCGGTAGGCGAATTTCAACATCGGCGATCTGCGATTCCCAAAGTTGTGACAGTTACAAGGTCGCTCCATTGTAGAAGGTGGCCGCGTAAAGGCGAGTCACTCGCCGACAGCCAGAGCTTTCGTCGACACTTACCCTCTGTTACCATCGAAAAGATTCGTTGTTTCCACATCGACACGCATATCCCGCCGACTGACATTCAGCATTGACGCCGCGTGACGTATCGTGCATGACGACGATTCATGACGGGTGAATCGTTCGCAATCGACCGATGGGCCGTGACACGCTTACCGACTCCCTTCCCTATTGGCAAGGACGAGGGTGTGTGCGGAGCATTGGGGGTGTCGAATTTTCCACAGGCCATCATTCGCGTGTTTTTTTTTCGAACGCTGAAACGTTATTGAACTTATGACGCCATCAGAACCGTATTTACTTCGCTTGGCCAACCGCCTTTCTGAAGGAGTTGTCGATTGGGAGCCGGACCGGAGGGATCGGCACCGAAGGTTTGTATTGGCTCACCAGATGCCAGATGGCGGATTTCGGGGACGCGAGGGAGAGTCGGACATCTACTACACGAGTTTCGCCGTCCGATGTTTGTCGATGCTTGGGGGAATCGGGGCGGATGAAGCCGAAACGATTGGTCGTTTCCTGCAATCCCATGATTGGCGAACTCTGAGTATCGTCGACCTTCTGAGTTGGCTGAGTTCGGCAGTCGTCGTGCAATTGGCCGGTGGTCCGGATGTCTTCGTGAACGACGACGCTGACTGGCCGCAACAGATTGCCGCGCGGTTAGAAAGTGTGCGGACCAATGATGGTGGATATTCGAAAAGCGCTGAAGGGGCCGCCGGTAGCACCTACCAGTCGTTTCTGGTCGTATTGGCTTACGAATTGATTGGGCAGCCGTTGCCACGTCCGAATGCGTTAGCGCAGTTTCTATTTGATCGGCAACGCGACGACGGTGGGTTCGTCGAAATCGCACCGATGAAACGTAGCGGCACCAATCCGACGGCTGCAGCGGTTGCGACGCTGAGTATCCTGAATTATCTCGACCGGGAAATCGGCGACGATGTGACAGCGTATCTCCGAGATGTGCGGAGCGATGAAGGCGGTTTCCAGGCCAATACGCGTATCCCGTTCGCGGATGGTCTTTCCACATTCACGGGGCTATTGACGCTGAGCGAAATTGGACGGGAACGGCTGATCGATCGTGGACAGGCTCGCCAATTCTTCACGGAGTGGCTTGAGTTTCCCACCGGGGGATTCCGGGGAGCCAGTTGGGACGAGCAAGCCGACGTCGAATACACCTTCTACGGCCTCGGAGCACTCTCGCTCCTCAGTGAGCCAGTCGCCACGTAGACGCAGCGTTCCCTTGCGTCACCTAACCATGTTTCGGCGTTCCCCAATGGTCTCGATACTTGCGACCGACAAGTTCATTTGCTTTCGCATGATTCACAATTTCTTCGGCCTCGGGATCGAATTCCAGTACCGAACCCACGCGGCAGGCGATGTTCGCCAGATGGACCAATGTCGCTGCCCGGTGACCGACTTCGATACTTGCGTTGAGCTTTGACTTCTTCCCCCGCACGCAGTCGAAGAAGTTTTGATGATGCGAAGTTAAGTCCACGCCGCCGGTTTGTTGATCCAGCAATTTTCCACGCTCGCCGTACAATCGCCATCCCTGGGTGTGGCCCATCACAAGCATGCCTTTGGTACCATACCACGCACACCCATTCTCATAACTTTCCTGCGGGTAAGGAGACCAGATGCGTTGCTCAAAGATGAACTGTTTCTGACGCCCGACCGGTCGCCCCGTTTCCGGATATTCGAAAACTGCGTACTGGGTATCGGGAAATTGTTGATCGTCGTCAAAATGATACTTCCCGCCGAAACAAGCAACTCGTGACGGGTGTTCTTCCACGCCGAACCCCCAAAGGGCAACGTCGATATCGTGCACTCCGTCGTTTCCCATGTCACCACAGCCGAAATTATGCCACCACCGCCATACTCCCGGCAGCAAATTGGTCTGATAAGGTAGCTTGGGTGCCGGGCCGGTCCAATTATCGAAATCGAGATAACCTGGCGGATCAGTTGCTTCGCGATGACCAATGTTTGCACGACGTTGGCTATTCCAAGCTTTCGTCACCAGAACTTCGCCAATCTCCCCGTTCAGGACTTTCTCGACACCCTTGCGAACGGTCTCTGTACTGCGACTTTGCGTACCTACCTGTAGACACTTGCCGCTCCGCTTGACTGCCTCGATCATCAAGCGTCCTTCGCGGATGTTATGACAGCACGGCTTCTCGACATAAACATGCTTGCCGGCATCCAATGCGAGAATTGCAGCCGGTGCGTGCCAATGGTCCGGTGTGGCAATGAAAACCGCGTCTATGGTTGGATCATCGAAGACCTTCCGCATGTCTGTCGAGGTTTGCGGCCGTTTCTCCGTGACCGACTCGACATGCTCGGCGGCTTTCGCGAGACGCCGCTCGTCGACATCGCAGACCCAAGCGATCTCAACTTCCGGGTTTGACGTTAGCAATCGCAGGTGGTATGTCCCCATGCCACCAGGGCCAATGACACCAATCCGCAAACGATCCGACTCTGCCGCACCTGCAGGACTTGAAACTCCGGTCCAAACGGCGGCTGCCAAGCCGGCTTGCTTGAGAAACGTGCGGCGAGGTGAATCGTTCATTGTCGGATTTCCTTACGACAAGATGAATCGGGAGATCGAAAACCATCATGCCTTGCGAGACCGAGAAACACAAGTCTCCGTTGATGCGTTGGCTAGTTGCGGTCTTCGTCGGCCACTAGTTCTTAAGCTCGAACCCCGGACGTACATTGCCATCGTGGTCGATCAATGGCTGTGCATTTTTCACGCGTCCTAATGGACGACAGCCAGGGCCGAGCCCCTCGGTTGCGAGGTCGTCTTTCGTATCTGCAGCGATCTTCTGCAATCGGTGGACGACATCTGGATGGGCTTTCGCAACGTTCTTTGACTCGCTGATATCCTGATCGAGGTTGTAGAGTTCCCCCGATTTCAGAATGAGTTTCCACGCACCGCTGCGAACGGCTTGAAGGTTAAGACCTCGATAGTACAGAAACTGATCATAAGGAGACTTCGCATCTGGCTCGTCGAAGAGAATCGGTCGAATATCGTGGCCATCGATTTTGCGATCACTTGGGATTTCTCCACCCGCTAGGATGGTGAAAGTCGGGAGAATATCCATCATGCTTGTGATGGCAAAAGTTTCGGTGTTTGCAGGAACTTTGCCAGGCCACCATGCAATCGTCGGTACGCGGATTCCGCCTTCCCAGGTGCTGCCTTTACCGCCTCGCAACGGTGTGTTAATTGCGCCGTGTCGAGGTTGACCGCCATTGTCCGAAGTGAAAATGACTAGCGTGTTATCTTGCAACTTTAACTCGCGAACTGCATCGAGAACTTCGCCCACACTCCAATCGACTTCCTCGACCCAGTCCCCAAATAAGCCGTGATCACTTTTGCCTCGGAATCGTTCGCTGGGATATAGCGGAAAGTGCACAGCGGAATGAGGGAGATAGAGAAAGAAGGGTTCCGTTTGATGCTCGCGGATAAATTGAATTGCTTCAGTTGTATAGTTCTCGACAATCGCTTGCTGATCTTTGGGTAGCACACGCTGTAACACAGTTTCATTTCGCAATAATGGTAGCGGCGGCTGACCTTTACCATTTCGCCTCTTAGGGAATGGAGCTCCTAGGTTGCTTTTAACGCCATCGGCAGCAGGGCCCATATCGTTGGAATAGGGAAGCCCGTAGTACGAATCAAAACCTTGTCGAGTCGGTAAAAACTCAGGCTGATCACCGAGATGCCATTTCCCGACGATTCCTGTTGCATATCCCTGTTTCTTCAGTAGCTCGGCGACGGTAATTTCATTCGGGTGCAGTCCGACATCATTGCCTGGAAACAAAACGTGCGGAATACTGAGTGCACGCTTGGGATAACATCCCGTCATCAGAGATGCGCGTGATGGCGAGCACACGGGCGCTGCATAATGACTAGCAAGCTTGCGACCTTCTTTCGCCATGCGATCGAGGTTTGGTGTGCGATTGACCTTGTTTCCATACGGACCGATGTCTCCATAGCCAAGATCGTCAATGTTAATCACAATAAAGTTTGGCTTCGGTCCGGCGTCGACTGTACTACTTAGTGTCAAGCTGACCAGTACTACTAGGGTTCTCAATAGTGAGCGTCTTGTTATCATCGTTATCGAATCCTTTATGATCACTGAATATCAGTCGGCCGATCTCATAGAACTGACTAAGCGACGTGTATCACACTGTTTCTTGAATGAAATTGCAAACGTGCTCAAGTCACTGGCAGGCAAGCGGAGAATTCCTATGCCCGAAATCCCTTTTACTTGGCTGGTTTCAGAAGGCCGATTCGCCAGGGATATTGCCCGTAATTGCGACCGTGCTTTTCTTTCTGCAATAGTCCTTGAAACATCAATTGCAAGTTGTCTGGATCGACTGTCAAAGTCTGATCGTTACTATCGCGAATTAGTTCGCCGTGACTAATATTGTCGGTCCAGGCATTAACCCCTTTCTGAGGTTTTGTGTTAGCTGCACTGGCAAAGGGATGTTTGAAGGTATCAGCGATCGGATGCCAATCTCCGTCTAGACGGTCGGCAACATAGGCTTTCATATATCGTTGCCCGTTTTCCTCGATGATCGTGAAGTATTGATTTCGATCTTTGAGACGATAGGTATGGCTTGCTTCAAAGATATCCGCCTGCAATGCGAGTTTACAATTCGCAAAACCATAGGGGAACTCTTTGATGTCAGCCGAAAGTCTCCACATTTTTCCATTGAGGCTGGTAAAGAATAGATAGGCACGCTGGTCATCACAGATAATCCAATAGTCGAGTCCGCCCACAGTTCGCGGATCGTCGGCACCACCATCGAGGATTGGCTTTGCCTTTGTCCAAGATGTCGGATCATCGATCGTCTTGGTCGTCGAATAGGCAACCCACATTTTCTTGGTATTCGGCATGCCGACTTGGTAAATCAAATACCAGAGTTGATGCGGCTCAAACCAAAAGACTTGCGGAGCACAATAGTAGTCGGAATCGCTCACGCTCAGAATTGTCCGTTCGGCCGAGTTCGCCTGTTGCCAATTTTCAAAAGAGCAATGCTCGATGACGGAGCGGCTAGGTAGTTTGATGGTCATGAAGACATGCCATCGCTCGTCGTGAAACACGACCGTCGGATCTTTTTGCGCATAGCTGCGATTTTGATCGCGATCTTCGGGCTGAATTAGTGGGGCGGAATACTCCCATTGCCGAGGAATCTGGAGCTCCTCCGAGAGCAGCACAGACGGAAGAAACAACAAGACCAGGGTCGACAGTCGATAGTCCATTTGAAACCCCTTCAAGACTCGGAGTGAACCCGATGTTCGCAGAATCTGTCGAAGGTGATGTTCGAATCGAGAACAACCACGTTCGACCGTGCACAACCATCACACCGTGCTAACGGCGGGTTTGCAACTCCAAGCGGCTTTGAGGGAGTATTGCGGCTATCTATGGTCAGTTGGAGCGGTGCCACACGCCGGGATCACGAGGGTGTGAATTTTCGGTCGCCGGGGAATGGTTTGGGCGTTCGGCGAACTGTGTCGCAGAGTTGGGCGGCATCGATGTCTCGATGGGGGAACCGATGGCTCGCGTGCGGGCAACGGGCACACGTTCGCTGTAGACGACTGCTGCAATTGCATCGTCGAGATAGGTCTGTGGAACCTGAAAACGGCGGGACTCTGCGAACCGATCGTCGATACGACCCCGATAGACGAGTTCGCGTTGTGCGTTCAGTACGAATACTTCCGGTGTATGTGTCGGCTGGAACGTTTGGCGAATCCTGCCGGTCTGATCCGCAAGAATTCCGAACCGTAATCGATTCACACGTTGGAACCAGGTGGCCCATTCTTTCGAGGAATCAGGATCAGCCAGTACGCCGACGAAATGAACCCCCAGATCTTCCCAAGCCGCGTGTAAACGAGCAAGCTGCGGAACCGACCCTATGCTTGCCGGACACTCCGCGGACAGGAACACCACAACCGTTGCCCTCGCCGAATCACTTTTGAACAGTTCGCGTGAGATCTCCGCCGGTCGCTTTGGTGCGGGAAGCTGGCTCTCGTGGGCGATTGTTCGGGGGCTCTCGGTGCGAACCGCAACCTGCGGTGTCGCGAAGGAAGCTTGCACAACATTCCGTTGCTCGCCTGCCAGATGCTCGAACGATGCAGTCTCTACAGAACGAACCGGTGAAGTGGCCACGGGTAATTTCTCGGAAGAAATCGGTGTTGCCTGTTCCTGCGGAGCCAGCAGAACCGGGCTTTGTTCCGGATCGGGGTTCAGAGACGGACGTGATTCCGCCAGCTGACGATGTGTCGCTTCGAGACGCTTCCCGACATTCTCGACGTGCGGAGCCGCGATGAGTTGGCCAGTCTCGACGTGAGAAAACCGAACCGGCGAGAATCCCAAGAAGAAAGAGGCCAACACCGCAACCGCAAGACCGCCGAACGCCAGCGCATGCCAGCCGAGTCGCTTCGGAGGCTGTGAAATATTTTGGTTGCTATGGGGGAATTCAGTCAACATCCGTGTTTTCCTCGGCGGAAGTTTAGCAGAAAACCCTGATGGCGACTATCCGACTTTTCCGCGTGATTGGGAAAGTGAAATCGCGTGCGCTGTCGGTTCGGTGGGGTGTGCGTTACACTATTTCGGCCAACCCGAAGTTCTCAAACTCTGAAGCTGATCACCGCAGTTTCGGACAGAAAAATAAGACGTAAACGCTCATGGCCACACTCTGTTTGACAGGCGGAACCCTCTACGATCCTGCGAACAACATCGACGGCGAAGTTCGAGATATCTGGGTCGAGGATGGACGAATTATCGAGGCACCGTCTGACCCTTTGAAGAAGCCCGACCGGACGCTCGACTTGACGGGATACGTCGTGATGCCCGGTGGTGTGGATATGCACTGTCATATCGCTGGTCCGAAGGTCAACACGGCTCGCAAACTCATTCCCGACGAGAAACGTGTCTCCGAACCCGTGCGACGCACGGCCACAACGCGATCCGGGACTGGCGGCAGTGTTCCAAGCACCTTCGCCACCGGTTACCTCTACGCCGGATTGGGATACACAACAGCGTTTGACGCTGCGGTTCCACCGCTGGCGGCACGTCACGCTCACGAAGAATTGGAAGATACGCCGATTATCGACAAAGGCTTCTATGTCTTGATGGGGAACAACCATTACCTCATGCAAGAATTGGCCAATGGCGAAACCGATCGCGTTCGTAATTACGTAGGTTGGCTGGTCGGGGCCGCAAAAGGGTTTGCCTGTAAGATTGTCAATCCCGGTGGCGTGGAGGTCTGGAAAAGTCGCGGCGGAAACCTGCATGGGTTAGACGAATCGGTTGACCATTTCAATGTCACGCCTCGACAGATTATTCGTGGAATCGCACAGGCTGCAAACGAATTATTGATTCCCCATCCGGTGCATATTCACTGCAACAATCTCGGGATGCCAGGGAACTGGCGGACGACTCTAGAGACGATGCAGGCGTTGGAAGGGCATCGCGGGCACATCACGCATATTCAGTTCCACAGCTATGGTGGCGACCCCGACGAGCAGGGCACGTTCTGTTCGGAAGTGCCCAAGTTGGTCGAGTACTTCAACACGCACGATAACATTACCGTCGACGTCGGTCAGGTGATGTTCGGAGAAACGGTCTCAATGACCGGCGACGGTCCGCTTGGCTATTACCTGCATAAGGTGATGGGTCGCAAATGGTACAGCGGCGACACCGAGATGGAAACCGGTTGCGGTATTGTGCCCATCACTTACAAGAACAAAAGTCTCGTGCATGCGTTGCAATGGGCGATTGGTCTGGAGTGGTATTTGCTTGCGGAAGATCCTTGGCGAATCGCAATGAGCACCGATCACCCGAACGGTAGTTCTTTCCGAGCGTATCCGCAGATTATTGCACTTTTGATGGACCGCACACGACGAGAGGAAATCTTGAATCGTGTGCCCGCTGCCGTTCGAGAACGATGCACACTCGGTGATTTGGATCGCGAATATTCGCTTTATGAGATCGCCATCATCACCCGGGCAGCTCCGGCACGAATGTTAGGATTGGAACGCAAAGGCCATTTGGGAGTCGGGGCGGATGCGGACGTCACCGTCTATGCACCGCAAGCCGATCACGAACGCATGTTCGAACTGCCACGGTATGTGATCAAAGCCGGCGAGGTCGTTGTGGATGACGGCGAAGTGCGGTCTTCCAACGACGGCAAACTGCTCCATGTCTCCCCCAATTTCGATCCCGATTCGGTCGCTCACATTCGGGAGTGGTTCGAGAATCACTACACGATTCAGTTCAACAACTACGCAGTTGGCGAATCCTATTTGCACGAACATGAAGTCGTCCGGACGAACGAAAAACCCTGATGAGCGAAACTCAAGATACTCTCGACCTCACCGCTTTACGACGCTCGCACACGCCGAAAGCGGTCGCGGAGCGGTTGTCGGCGCAACCGCCGCAGAGTTATTTGCGCGATGTGGTCTACGGGGCCATCGACGGTTTGGTTACGACATTCGCCATCGTTGCCGGGGCGATTGGGGCGGAACTGTCGAGTCGGTTGATCATCATTTTTGGACTGGCCAATCTGATCGCCGACGGGTTCAGCATGGCAGTGAGCAATTATCTGGGAACAAAAGTCGAATCGGACCGACTCGATCGCATCCGAGAAATCGAGAATACCCATATCGAGAAGATCCCCGAAGGCGAAGCTGAAGAAATCCGCGAGATCTATCGTCAAAAGGGATTTGAGGGAGAATTGCTCGAACAAGTTGTGCAGGTGATCATTGCCGACCGTTCACTCTGGGTCGATACGATGCTGCGGGAGGAATGGGGGTTGTCGATCGAACCGACAAACCCTTGGAAAGCTGCAAGTGCGACCTTCGCTTCCTTCATTCTTGTCGGTTTGATTCCAGTGCTGCCATTTGTAATGTTCGATGCCGATGGAGATGGCCGGAGCGTGATTATCGGAAGTGCCTGTGTGTTGACGGCCGTCGCCTTCTTCGCAGTCGGCGTAATGAAGTCCCGGCAGGTCGGTTATCCCTGGTGGCGATCTGGCTTACAGGTGCTCGGGATGGGAGGTGGAGCCGCCCTATTGGCTTACATTGTCGGAGTTCTCCTGCGTCCCCTCGGTGGCTAGAATCCCGTGTTGGATGTGTCATCGTTGGATCGTTTTAGAGGAACAGCCACGTCGATGTTTGCCGAAATTGTTGCGATTGGGACCGAACTCACTACCGGAGCCAAGCTAGACACGAACAGCCAATGGCTCAGCCAAGCTCTGGGTCAGATGGGCATTGTCGTGCGTTATCATCAGACCATGGCCGACGATCTGCCGGCTATGGTGCGAGTTTTTCGCACGGCGGTGGAGCGATCGGATCTGGTCATCATCACCGGTGGACTCGGTCCCACGCAAGACGATCTTACCCGGCAGGCGTTAGCGGATCTGGTCGATGTCGAGTTGGTCGTGCATGAACCATCCCTTGAGTATATCCGCCATCTCTTTACGTCGCGAAAACGGGAAATGCCCGAACGGAACACGATTCAGGCCTATTTTCCGGTGGGAAGCGAACCGCTCGACAACCCCCGAGGTACTGCACCTGGGATTTGGATGAAGGTGCTACGATCAGATTCGCAGCAGCATGCGTTTGTTGCGGCTCTTCCGGGCGTGCCGAGCGAAATGAAACCGATGTTCGAACTTCAAGTTCGCCCCCGGTTGCCTCAATCGGGTCGCGTGATTCGTCACACGCGAATCAATGCATTCGGGGCCGGTGAGTCGCGAGTCGAGGAATTGCTCGGAACGCTAACCGCACGCGGAGCAGACCCGGAAGTCGGTATTACCGCGCACGAGGCGACGATCACGTTACGGATTGTGGCTGAAGGCCAGACGGAAGCCGAGTGCCATGCAAAAATCACCACCGTCCGAGCCGATGTCGAGCAGCGATTGGGATCGTTGATCTTTGGTGAAGAAGACGACGAACTCCAACATGTCCTCCTGCGAATGCTTCAGCAGCGAAGTCAAACTCTCGCCACTGCCGAGGCTGGAAACGGCGGATTGATGGCTCACTGGCTCACCGCGATTCCCGGTTTCGAATCGGCGTATTTGGGGGGAGTGGTGGTACCCACCGAGTCGGCGAAAACCACGTTACTCGGCGTCTCTCCTGAAACTCTACAAACCGCAGGACCGGTGAGCAAAGACACTGCGATAGCGATGGCAATCGGTTGTCGAGAGCGGTTTCAATCCGATTTTGCACTTTCATTGACCGGACGTGGAAACGAGACATCGGAAGGCAACGTTTGGATCGCACTTGCGAGTTCCAGTGGTTGCCAGGCAATCGAACATCATCTGATTGGAGATCCCGGAATTGCCACCAGTCGCGCAGCGAAAACGGCGTTGAACCTTTTACGCACGCATTTGCTCGGTTGATCTAAGCATCCATTGATGACACTTGGGGAGACTGCGTTATCGAGGCAAGACTTGCGGACGAGCACGTAAGACCTCAGAATCTTGATACACCAAGACGTTGTTCCCGCTCGACGACCCGCCATGTCATCCCGCCCACCAGTTCGGCACCCGCTGCGGTCGCCTTTTCGATCTGAACGGATCGAGCGTGTCTGGTTCTGCGCGGTGATGGGTGTGTTACTCGCCTTCTTGGCAGAGATCAGTTTGCCGGCATTGTCGTATCTTTCAATGCCGGTTGCGAACGATGCAAAAAGTGCGACTCTGCCGGTCGTCACACAGAAGAAGGCAGCTTGCTGCAATAACTGCGGCTGTTCGGATTCCGCCCGGTCGAACGGCAAGTGTTGTTGTACGGCACGTGCAATCGCAACGCCAAGCAAGCCTGACGAAGCCGAGCCAAACGCAATCGTACATCCACAATTCGATTGCCCGTGCACCCAATCGCCGACAGTTCGGTTCGCGGATTCGACGACGATCAAAACCATTTCCATTGCATCGATATTGCGTCTAAACCTCGAAAACGCACCGTTCGATCTCGCGACTTATCAACAACTTCCCGATATCAGCACTCGCCCTGAAATCCCGCCGCCGAAACTGATTCTCCAGATTGATCGAAATCTCGTTTGACCGCCCGTTTCCGTAAACGGGGTCGGTCCCGTTACGGATCTGAGGTTGGCTCGGTCCGATCGTCTCTTATGTCTGGAGAAAATCATGAACTTTCTGCGCCGTCGGTACGGCTTCACGTTGATCGAATTGCTCGTTGTGATCGCGATTATTGCGATTTTGATTGCTCTGCTTCTACCTGCTGTTCAACAAGCCCGGGAAGCGGCCCGCCGTACACAATGTAAGAACAACTTGAAACAGCTTGGCATCGCGTTGCACAACTATCACGATACCCTAGGCTCGTTTCCGTCCGGCTACATCACCGCCGACACTTCCGCACCAGCAAACTCAGCTCCTGGTTTCGCCTGGAGCACACTCGTGCTGCCTAGTCTTGAACAAGACAATTTGCACGAGAGTTTCAATTTCGGACTCGACGCGAAAGATCCGGTCAACACGGCGTTCGCGGCTCATTTCCTGAGTGTGTTCCGTTGCCCATCCGATACCGGCCCGGACACATTCACCGTAAGCATTAGCGGGACAGATTACGAATTGGCCACGTCGAACTATGTCGGGATGTACGGCTACGGTAGTGTCACGATGAATCCCGATGGTCGAAACGGCGTGTTCAGCCGGAATAGTGCCACTCGAATGCGGGACATCATCGATGGCACATCGAGCACCTTTCTTGTCGGTGAACGCGACTTCGAACAAGGTCGTTCGACTTGGTACGCCGCATTGGAAGGGTACTCGGTCGACTCCGGCATGACGTTGATGAGCATGACCGAAGGACCCGGTCAACTTGTGTTGGGACACGTTGGACAACCAGCCATGATGAGCATGCCTGCGATGCATCACACGGCTAATAACACACCCCACGTCGTCAATTATGGCAGCTTCCATTCCGGTGGTTCACAGTTCCTGCAAGTCGACGGTTCGGTGAGCTTTATCAGCGATTCCATCAACTACGATACCTACCGTCGCCTCGGAATGCGGGACGACGGGGAAGTTGTTGGGGAATACTAACACCGCCATTCGCACTGGTTGAGTGGGTTCCGCTCCGTGTCGTCGCGAGACCGCCTGCATTGGTTGACTTGCGACGAACATGAGAACCCGATGTAACGAAGCGGTGAAGTTCGCGAACCGTGGACTTCGCCGTCTTTCTTTGACTCTCGTCGCGGGTCGAAGACGCTTCGTTGAATATGTACGTAGAGTCAGTTAAAGGGTTCGAGCGCGAAAGTCTTGCGAATCACGTCGCGATTCGGTCGCATTTCTCACCCAGTTCTTTTATGCTGCCTATGTTGATTGCGGTTCCGTACATCATCCATCGACAGAATTGCGAATGCCGGCATCTGGTCTCAAAAGTCGATCGACCGGTCGACGAACACCTCGAACACGCAGACGTCCTCCCGTACTTACCATTACACGGTTTGATGTCGCACGCGCATTCATGTTGGCTGCGGTTCTGTTTCTAGGAATTGCCATTATCTGGTTGGGAGCGCAATACGTCGCTCCCGTTTCGACAGATGCCGACGATCATGTGGAACTGGAAATCGTCGAACTGCCCGGTGGTTCCGATGACGGTTTCCCGGATGAAATGTTGGAAGTGGAGTCTCCCGAAGAGGAGATCCCCGATGCGTCGCTCAACCAGGAAACCGCCGACGATCTGCAAGTTGAAGAAACCCTGGAAACCGTGCTTGATGTCGCTGACGAAGCCGCCGAGTTAGCACCGCAACAAATTCAGACCAACACAGAGAGCACTGGTCGTGTCGGTAGTTCCTCGGGAACCGGACGCCGGGCGTTAGGTTCGGGACCCGGAGAGAAAGGATTACCCCGCGAACAACGTTGGTATGTCCGTTTTGCAGACGGGGCAACGCTCGACGTTTACGCGAAACAGCTCGATCATTTCGGAATCGAACTTGGGCTACTCACGCCCCAAGGTGAATTGATTTATCTCAGTGATTTAAGTTCCGATCCTCCCAAGCAGCGTCGCGTTACGAGCGGGAAAGGCGAGAACCGACTCTACATGACATGGCAGGGCGGAGATCGGAAATCTGCCGATTTGGAACTGTTTCAGAAAGCTGGTATCGACGCACGTCGCGGAACCATTTTTCACTTTTATCCACCACAAGCCGAAGCCATGTTGGCTCAACGCGAAGAAGCTTATCGCGGACGAAAAGCCAGCGAGATTCGTCGAACGTATTTCGTCGTTCAACCTGTTGGCAATGGCTTCACCTTCGCCGTTTCTCGGCAAACAACCTTCTAAGTTTCACAACGTGATCGATCGCATCGTGAGGAAACCACAACCAAGATGGAACAAGTTTTAGAAATCGCCGGTTTCGCGATCTACGTCGCGATGGGGCTAACAGCGCTGTTCGGATTGTTTTGGCTGGTCTTATTGTATTTCCGCATCGGCCAAAAGCGATTTTCCTCAGCCACTCAGGCCGATCAGTTTTTGGACGAAGTTCGTGAAAATCTCGAACGCAAGGATTACGAACGCATCGCCGAGCAATGTGACACCGCACCATATTGGAGCAAGGCGGTTCCACAGTTGATCTTGATTTCGATGCAAAATCTCAATCGCCCGCTGGGAAAGCTCAAACGGTTGCTTGCGGAACGATTGGAAGTCGACATCCTCGCATCGCTCGAATACGGAATGAGCTGGATTGCCACGTTCGCCAAGACAGCTCCGATGCTCGGGTTGCTTGGAACCGTGGTCGGGATGATCAATGCGTTCGGAAAAATTGCCGCCGCTCAGAGTTCCGGCATTCGACCGGAAGCTCTTGCTCAGGACATTAGTTTTGCACTCGCAACGACCGCGATGGGGCTTTCGATTGCTATTCCTTTAGTGATGGGAGGCAACGTCATTCACATTCGCATGGGCAAACTGCAAGACAGCGTGCAAGCCGATCTCACGCGGTTCTTCAACGATCTCGAAGAAACGCAATCCAAACGCCCTTCATCCCAAGCGTGATTCGATGGCACCTGAACCCACCATCGACGAAGACCTGGACGACGATGCTCCGTTGGTGAAGAAACGCAGTACCTACGACGGCGAACTCGACATCACACCGATGATCGATGTCGTGTTTCTGTTGCTGATTTTCTTCATGGTCACATCAACGATGCAGCAAGATTCGCAGAACGACCCGCCACCCGCTGAACACGGCGTGGGTGTAGAGTCGTTGGAGGCGATCGTCATTAGCGTCAACAAACCGGAGACGTCCGGCGATGAGCCATCGATTATTCTGAGCGATGGCACACCGGGTACCATTGAGGAAATCACGGGCGATGTCGAACGCGGTTTGGCGGAAGGCAAATCCGATGTGATTATCAAAGCCGACCGGGATATCACCAACGGTTTCACAATGCGGGTTTATCGAGCCGCCAGCGAGGTGCCGGGTATCCATTTACACGTTCAAGTCAAAGACAAAAAATAGCAGCCGCGGTCACACGATCGATCGTTCTGGGAAGTCGTCAATAAATCGATGCCGATTATCTTTCGTTGCCGTTTTTGCGGCCAAAAATTGACTGTCGCAAACAAGTCCGCCGGGAAAACGACGGAATGCCCGCGGTGCGCTCAAGACGTGAGTATTCCGCTCCCTCCGAAACCGCAACCTCAATCGAAAACCAAGTCTGAGAAGCCAGCCCCCCAGACCGCGAATCCCAGGCCAAAAACAGTTCAAAGAGACGACGACGATTACGAATTCAACGTGCGTGGCAGTCGTGTCGAGGCCGACGATATGGACCTCACGCCGATGGTGGATGTCACGTTTCTGCTGCTGATCTTCTTTATGATTACCGCTTCGTTCAGCATGACGAAAACCATCGAAACGCCGGCTCCCGATCCGGAAAAGCAGGGAGCGCAGCAAACCATTCAGAATCTGGAAGACCTGGAACGCACATCTGTGATGGTTCGAATTGATGCAGACGATGTGATTTTCGTCGACGATGAAGCGATTCCCGATCCGTCGGAACTTGAGTTTTTGCTTGCCGACAAATTGCGATCCGAAGATAAGAACGAACTCATCATTCAAACTGATCCTGCATCCCGCCATGAAACCTTCGTCAAAGTGTTCGACGCAGGAACTGGTGCCGGAATGCAAAAAATCCGTCTGGCAACGGTCGCAGCGACCGACTGACACTTTTGGTCGACGAAACCTGAAAACGACTGGTCCTGAGAGAAGACAAATTCATGCCTCGCGATGTTCCACCACCTCCGCCAGAACGTAGACCGCCGGACGACGATGACTGGGAAGATCTCAGTGGTGAGTCGTCGTGGGAACTTCCTGCAACGGATTTGCCCGCGGCCGATCACGCTGGCAACGAGGAGTTTTCGTCGCTCTATGATGAAGATTTGTCTGTGGAGGAGGACGAGTTCGTCGAGGCGGAACCCGAGGAACCGCGGAGTCGATACGACGATCTGCTCGATGATGAAGACATTCTCTCCGCAGAACCGTTGAATACCCGGGACGAAGCATCGGACGACGAAATTGTGTTCGAAGACGATGAGGAGTCTTCGGAGCCAACCGGTCGACGTCCTGCAAAGCAACCACCGAGGAAAGAGGCCAAATCGCCAGACACCGCAGAGCCCGACGAAGAAGAGGTCAAGCAGGATCCGATTGCCGATCGAATCCGTGAGCGGTTCGGCAGTGGACGCACGCGACCGGGCGATCACGACGTGATTCGTTCACCGATTGTGCTTGGCCTGCTCGGCGGAGCGGTCGTTTGCACTCTCATTGCGGTGACTTTGTGGTTTCTCACGAACCGAAATAAATCGGAACGCCAGTACCTCGCCGCCGACCAAGCCCTGCAGGAAGGTCGGTTTATGCAGGCGGTGGAGTTATTTGACACGTTCCTCATCGAGAACCCGACTGACCAACGTGTGGCAGACGCCCGAATCGGCATTGGTCGGGCCAATATTCTTCGGCAAATCTCCGGTGGTGCACCGGATTGGCAAGCCGGTATCGAAGCGATTGTGGAGTTCCGCCGAGAGTTTCGAGAATTCGAGAACTACGACGAACAAAAACTCGACCTTAAGAAATGGTCGAGTGAAATTGCGGAAGGTGCTGCCAACGATGCGGTTGCACAGAAACGACGAGAACTCATCGAAGTATCCCGCGAAGCATTCAAACTGGCCCAGCACTTCAGCCCCGCTGATGACCAACCCGATCAGTTAGCCGATCGCCTAGAAAAACGCTGGATACAGGCCGTCGATGTCGCAGACCAACAGGACGCCTACGATAAAGCCGTTTTGGCGATCGAAACGGCTTTGGGGGCAGATCCGCCTCGCACGATGCGGGCGTTGGCGGAGCGACGAAATCTGCTCCTGCAGTTCCCCAAATTGCAAAACGACTCTCGGCTAAGTCAACTTCTCGATAAAGCTCTCAAAGCCGAGCGAGCACTCATCGCACAGGACATTCCGGAGATAACGCCGGACGCCAACGATCCACTGTTAGAGAGTCCGGGAGTGTACGCATTCACCGAACAAACCCGAACACGGGCCGGTGAGAAAAGTGATGGGCAAACGGTTTTTGCGATCGGCCGCGGCGTGCTGTTCGGTCTCGATTCAGTCACCGGGCAACCGCTGTGGAGACGCACGATCGGCGAACGGACCGGCTTCTTTCCCCAAACCGTACCGACTGCCGTTCCCGGCTTGTTGGTGCATGATCAACGTCGTGGCGAACTGTTACTCCTTGAAAGTCGGACGGGGAAACTTCAGTGGCGATTGCCATTCTCTGAGTACTCGATCAGCGAACCGCTCGTCGAAGCAGGGCACATCTTCTTGCCCACCGATACTGGCCGGTTATACAAACTCGATCTCGAATCCGGTCGTATTCTGGGCATGATTCAGTTTTCGCAAAGTTTAATCGGTCCACCGATTCATCCTCGCGAAAGTGCAGCACTCGTCGTAGTCGGAGAACGGGCGATCGCATACACGGTGACGCTGCAGGAATTCGAAGTCGTCGCGATAGCAAATACCGGACATGCAGCCGGATCGCTCGATTCGCCTCCGGTCGGACGGACGACGCATTCGGTCGATGTCCCCGCGATGCCGCTCGGATCATTGTTGCTGCTCGCAGAGAACCAACCGAATCGTCGATGTCAACTACGACTATACGACTTGAGCAACCCTCAACAGGAGATCCCTCAAGTCGCCATAGAAACGATTCAAGGACACGTCAACAGTCCACCACTTCTTCGAGGCAACCTGTTGTTTGTGGCATCGGGACAGAACCGTGTCACGGCCTACGCGGTGACAGATGACCCCGATCAACCGCCCCTCAGTCGAATCGCTCAGCAAAACATAGTCGGCAACCGGACCCACTCGGCATATCTAACTGCCACGTCTAGCGATCAGTTGTGGTACGCGGGGAACGGGATGTATCGTCTCGATCTTTCAAGTGGTGCCTTGTCAGTGGTTGCGAATGTGGCGACCGACAGCGTCGTGGCTCAACCCTTACAACGGAGTGGCGACGTACTATTTTTGGGACGTCATCGTTTGTTTAATCAATCAGTTTTGTTGTCACCTTTTCAAATAGATTCCTTAGCTAGCAACTGGGGCACAACAACGGGTTCGCGGATTCTTGCCTATCTGAGTGATGACGTGGCTGCTGGGTTTCTTAACGAAGATGGCCAGTTCTATCGGGTGCAGAGAACGGAGTTACAGGTCGATAGCACTACCAAGTTCGATACTAGCTCCACGATCACTTTGCCACTCCCCAAGGAGTTGAATTCGCCACTAATGGCAACAGCAGTCTCGGCACAAAACATTGCTGTCGTCGCGAGGGGTGAGACGCCTACATGCTGGGTGCTCGATCTGGGTGGTCAGATTTCGCAGACCTTGCGTCTCAATGAATCGCCCGATCTGGCTCCTATTCCAATGGGAGATGGTTTTGTCCTGGCGATGCCTAATGGACGGCTACAATACGTCAATCTTCAAAAGACGAGTCCGGCGGTCGATGACTATAAACCGAAAATTGAGACAGATGTTGACGAAGACGTGAAAGACGCAAGCCCGGCAGCCTGGATCGATGCAGCCAGCATCGGGTCGGATATCGTCATCGCGCTCGATTCGAATGCACAGTTGACTCAAGTCCAACTGAGAAAACAGCCGTCACCACACCTTTATGGAATTCGTACGGTTCAACTTAACTCGCCGGTTGCAATGCCGTTCGTCCTTCAAGACGGTTTCCTTGCACTTGCGACTGTCGATGGGCAGTTGCAGATCATGGACGCCCAGACTCTGCAACCAGTCGCGGAACTTGATCTCTCGGGGTCTGTCACGAATGAGTTATGGTCGGCCAAGGGATGGGTTTTTGTCGAGACGGATTCCCGAACGCTACAGGCGATATCTCTCACCGAGCAACCTCGGATTGCCTGGACGGCAAACGCTGATGAAGCGAACAATGATGTTCGGCTTGCGGGGGCGCCGTTCTTGGATGGAAGTCGATTACTAGTCACGCGTCGTGACGGAACGCTATTAGCTATCGAAATCGCCACTGGCAAAGTTCAAAAATCGATTGCACTCCAGAATTCCTTAGACTCTGGGCCGATCAAAATTGGCGATGAGCTCTTTGTGCAAACTAGCGATGGTGGACTAATTCCACTCTCCGGGCTTGACTTCAACTAGTTCAAGCTGGATTGTGTCTAGCATTCCTAGCCCGATGGCTACAGTGAATGCGGTCGGCTATTGCTAGACAATTTTCTCGCTGCTGTTTGGGATCTGTTGTTACCTACCGGAGTCTGACGATGTCGTTGCCAGCACGATTGATTTCCGCCCTAGTGATAACTCTGATCTGTTTGTCGGGCGGTCTGCAAGCGGCTGACCGTCCGAATGTGTTGTTGCTGTGTATTGACGACTTGCGGCCGGAACTTGGTTGTTATGGTGTCGACTATATCGAGACCCCACGGATAGACAGACTAGCAAAGCAAGGTCGTGTCTTCCTGAGACACTATGTGCAAGCGCCAACTTGTGGAGCATCACGATTCACATTGCTAACGGGCAACTATGGTCCCTATGGCAACGATGCGTTGTTCAAACGTGCTTCGCAGTTGCGTGCAAATGCGAGTTCGCTGACTCCGAGTTTTCCCGCGTGGTTCAAGCAACATGGTTATCGAACGGTATCGGTCGGAAAGGTATCCCATCACCCGGGTGGTCGGGGTGGGGGTAATTGGGATGATGACGCGCAGCCGGAAATGCCGCGTTCGTGGGATCGTCATTTGATGCCTTGCGGTGATTGGCAGCATCCACGCGGTGCCATGCACGGATTGGCTCATGGAGAGATTCGCAAAAATGCGAAAGAGATGGACCTGTTTCAGTCGGCGGAAGGTGACGACAGTATTTACCCGGACGGGCTGACAACTGCAGAAGCAATCCGGCAACTCGAAGAGTTGGCTAGCCAGTCGAACGAAACGCCATTCTTTCTCGCGGTAGGTATTATTCGCCCGCATCTTCCTTTTGGTTCACCAGCGAACTATATGGAACCCTATCGTGATGCCACTTTGCCCTCGGTCCTACATACTTCGAAACCACGTGGAAAGACCACCTGGCATGGCTCCGGCGAGTTCATGAAATACAACCGTTGGGGTCGGAACCCAAACGTTGACGACAAATTTGCGATCGAAGTCCGCAAGCACTATGCGGCATGCGTGACCTATGCCGATTCGCTTGTCGGGCGAATTCTTGATCGTCTGAACGAACTGAAATTGCAAAAGAATACGGTCGTCATTCTATGGGGAGATCATGGTTGGCATTTGGGAGAGCATGCTGTTTGGGGAAAGCACACGTTGTTTGAAGAATCGCTCCGCTCCCCACTGATTGTTGCCTATGACGGGATTTCGAATCCAGGGGCTCAGACAAACGCGGTTGTGGAGACGATCGACATTTTCCCAACCGTCTGTGATCTTACAGGACTTGCCAAGCCAGAAGGTTTGGATGGCCGGAGTCTAGTTCCGGAACTTACGGCCCCCGATCGATCCGGCGACGAAGCCATTTCGTATATGCGGAATGTCGCGACGATTCGAACAGACTCGTACCGATTGATCGCGCATCGAGATGGCTTCTATGAGTTATATGACCATCGGAACGATCCGGGTGAGACACAGAACATCGCAGCGAAACTGCCGGATGTTACACGGGAACTGGCGAAACGGTTGGCCGACAAACGACCTTTGGCTGGTCGGTGAACGCACGATACACGGAAAGAAATCGAATGAAGCACTGCATTCTGCTCGCGGTTGTTGGAACGGCCTTCGTAGCTCCAAATCTGCATGCGGCGGAACGGCCGAACGTTGTCATCTTATTTGCGGATGACATGGGTTACGGCGATCCGGCATGTTACGGGCACCCGCAGATTCGCACGCCAAACATCGACGGACTCGCCAAGGATGGTCTGCGACTGACGTCATTCGTGACCGGTTCTTGGTGTGTACCATCTCGCACGCAATTGATTACCGGGCGGTATATGCCTCGTGTCAAGTTCAATGGCGGGACGGGTTCCGATGGACGTGGGGGCTTGCCCGATTCGGAATGGACGCTCGCCGAAGCACTCCTCGATGCCGGTTACTCGACACACATGGTCGGCAAATGGCACCTAGGATATAAGCAGAAGAAATTTCTGCCGGTGCACCAAGGCTTTGAGACTTGGTTCGGGTTGCCTTACTCGAATGATTACATCAAACCTTGGGTCCAAACCGATGAGCCATTGGGCTTGTACCGAGGAGACGAAATGGTTGAACATCCGTTCGATCAAGATCCACTGACCCAGCGATATACGGCGGAGGCTCAGTCGCTCATCGAGAAACAATCTGCTGAAAAGCCGTTCTTGCTCTATGTTGCCTATGCGATGCCGCACTTGCCGTTGCATGTCTCGCAAGAGTTTCGTGGAAAATCGCAGTTCGGTTTATATGGTGATGTGATCGAAGAAGTCGACTGGAGTGTCGGGCAGATCTTGAAGACATTGAAAGAGAAAGGGTTCGCTGAGAATACCTTTGTATTCTTCGCCTCGGACAATGGCCCTTGGATCAATATGCCGCCTCGTATGCAGCAGGCCGGCAACGAACTTTGGCATGCCGGGTCCGTTGGTCCGCTTCGGGGTTCCAAGGGGGAGACGTACGAAGGAGGCCCACGTGTGCCAGCGCTGATTCGTTGGCCGGGAAAAATTCAAGCGGGTCGCGTGTCGGCGGAGTTAGTCGGGATGCCCGACATCTATCGAACGATTTTGTCCGTCGCAAACGCCAAAGAGTCACCCAATCCCGTGGACGGGCACGACCTCACCGCGTTTTTGAAAGGGGAGACCGAGGAATCGCCACGGAAAGATTATTTCTATTTCCGCAATGGGTTAGAAGCGGTTCGCGTTGGTGACTGGAAACTCCGAACCGTCACCGGTCAGCCAGAGCTGTTTCACATGCGGACCGATCCCTATGAACGCATCAATCGGGCTGCGGATAATCAAGATGTCGTCGACAGACTTTACGAACGTATGCAGGAAATGAGTCAGGAAGTCGGTGCTCGTCTCAAAAAGATTTAGACTCTCAGGAATGACAAATACCCTCGACGGAAAATTCCGCCGAGGGTATTTGGTTGCCGATATGACATCGTCAGTTTCGGCTGCTCACTCTTCTTCGTAAGAATCAAACTCTGTGCCTTCTTCGCCGACGAACTGGTAGCCAGTTCCGTAGCCGGCACGTTCTGCCGTGTTCCACTCACCGCGTCCATAGACCGCTTGGGCAGGGACAGTATAGTGCCAGTCCCAAGGCCATGGGGTTGGGGGAACCATCCGTGGGTTCGGTTGCCACATTGGCACCTGTTGGTAGTAAACCCCCATCTGAGTCGTATCGGTGGGGTGTGTGACGACTGGCAACGGTTGAGCCGCTCCAACACCCGACCAGGCTTGTCCACCGGTGTAATAGTGGTTTGGCCAGTAGCGGTTGTAAACGACGGGTGTTCGCCAGATCGGTCGACGAACAACGCGATGCCAGTTGTAGTATGGTGGAACAACCAGTTTGCCAGGCAATCGCATGCCATTCGCGTTCATGGGACCTGCGACACCCTGCGTATAGGCCGACTGCTGCGGCATGGCGTAGCCAGTTGCGTCAACCATTGACTCCTCGGAAGACCCTCCTTCGGAGAGCACTTCCTGGGGAAGAACTTCTGGAGCGGGAATGGAACTCGGACCGCCGTAATTGGGCAATGGTTGTGCCTCGGTGATTGGTTCGTTGGGAACCTGGCCGATTTGCTGGGCCGACGCCATCGACAAGGGCAGTCCTCCCCAGACGCAAACGGCGACGACCAGTTTCATGGTGTGAAAGGATTTTCGGGACATCGCACCTTCCTGTGTGCTAGACCGCAATTCGGTCTTCTGGATTCGTGATGATGTAGAAATGTTGTCGTTCCTGCACCACCACGAAACAGAATCCGCCACGGTGAGAATAAAACTGCACAAGTGAGTTTGGGGAAGAATCGCCAAGTCTTACTCGTTCGAATTTGCCAGTCGTCGGACCAATCACATTACGGGGAACCGTTCTGATCAGGGCCCATATTGTTGTGGGTTCCGCCAGATGGGAGTTAACCGACTAACCGGAGTTCCCCAGCCAAAGTTAAACGTTTTCTGAACATTGGGAGCCAAAGGCATCGCAGCGGGCATTCCCAACCCTTGTGCGGCATACACGCGACCGTCTCGCGCGTCGAAGTGCCAAGGGTTCGCTTCGTAAGCCACATTGTACTTGCCAAAGCGGAGATACGGGCTGTGAAGCGGACACTTCTCTTGCCCCACATGCTTACATTTGCATTCTGCCCGTTCCAAGCAATGGAAACCCCAGCTACATGCGTGTCGTGGCAAGAGTTCACAACTTGGAATCAGGTCATGCAGGTAGCCGAAGCAAGTACATCGACACTGATGCTCGACACCGTATTCGTCGACGTAAGTGCCGTGATCGCGTTTGCAGAACAGGCCTGAGAAACTTCCATCGCCAGAGTTGCAGAACGGCATCGACCAACCGGTTTTCGGACCGTCTCCACCGAACGACCAGCAGGTCGAGGAACTGTTTGAACCGCCATGACAAGCGTGGTTGGCACCACCTCGGCAACCGCCGTTACAGCCTGGAGTCGTGCAACCTTCGGATGTGCATCCGGTTGAGTTACAGACGGTGTCGTGACCGGGAACACATGGAGCTGCGGTGGAAGTCGCCACCGTGCAGTTTGTGGGCATGACACCCGGAGCCGGTCCAAGACGGTAGACGCCTTCTTCCTCATCGATTGCCATTTCATGACCAACAAGTGTGATGAAATTCGGCTCGGCAATTTCCGTGTAGTCTGCTTCAAGAACGCTTGGTTCGTAGCTCGCGAGCGTGATGACGTTGTCGCTCTCAATGCTGGCGCCGCTTTCACCGGGAATACAATGCGTGCTTGAGCAATTGCCCGTGCCATGTGAACCGCAGCCGGAATGGCACTCTTCGCTATCGAGAAGTTCATAGAGACAACACCGATTTTTGCACCCGACATTCGGGCACTCATCGCAGTAATGTCCCCAGCAAGCCCATGGCGGGCAGCAAGTTGGCCATTGGGCAGTCTCGATCCGTTCGTTGTATTCGTGAATGAGTCGTCGCTGATTGGCTCGATGTTGCAAACAACTAAACGTCTCTTTGAACCAGTCACGGGCACCGAAGCATGTCGGAGCGTAGTCCGTCAAACCCGGATAGTACACCGGCGGATGAAATGCTTGCGGGTACGGGCCGCATTGGTTCCCGGCACATGGCGCACAAGAGTCGCCCGCAAGTTGCGTGACTGGTTCGAACAAGCCGGCACCGGGGTCGGCTTCTGGAACGGGAGCGGTGTAAACGGACGCATGGCCCACCGACTCCGTGGGGGCGTCGTTCGCCCGCAGCGATTGGGCGGTCATCGCGAGACAGCAGAGAACCGCCGTCGTCGCCAGCCGCGTTTTCCATGACATCCGTGACATGACAGAGTTCCTCGAAATCGTGAAACAAACGCGGCTCATCCTCAGCCGCGATGTGGGAAGCTATTTGGTTTGTTGCAATTCGGTGTCACCTCAACTTGGTGTTCTCGCTCCTAGTAGTCGCGGAACAACCCACCGGTGCTCCAACCGAAAGCACCAAGACCGTGCTTATGACTGACGCCGGAAAACGGGATGTGAAAGCCGGTGAACGGGTTGGCATGGGCACGGTACTTGACGTCGACTTCCGTCCCTTGCAAGTACCAGTCTTCTTTGTAACGCACCCCTTGTGCCGTCATCACCCACTTGCCTTTCACGTAGTGATAGTAAGGCGGGTACAAGGCTTTGTAGGCGTGCGGGTACAAGAACTCGTGCGGAGCCAATGCTTGGTTCGTGATGGTCGTGCTGCCAATTTCCGGCGGCACGTAAGGAACCGGCGACGGATACATCGGAGCATTCAGATACGGGTAGCCAGGCTGTTGCAAGTGAGTCGGTGGCATCCGACCGGGGCCGGCGATCGGGCTTGGCGGAACGATCTGCTGAGAGTTCGTCGGCTGAGCCGATTGCGGCGGATTCACTTGACCGGGCGATTTCTGCGCCGATGCCACCATCGGCATTCCGGCAAGCAGCAGCAGAACGACACTTGCACAGTGCGTTCGGCGAAACATATTCAGGCGTCGCATGATGGATTCCTCCGTGAATCGAACGGGCATCGCGAGGATCGGAGAAATCTCCGCCAGCTGCCCGAAAGTCTGTAAGGTCCATCGGCTTTCCGAACCCCTGGAAATCAAACCGGAACGCTTCCGTCCGCCGTTCCCCAGCGACTCGCCTATGTGTGGGGCGTGTATGCGATACAACCGTCACAGGCTGTAAGCGAAACGCTCCGTCAATTACAATGGTTCCCCCGCACAATAAGATCGATGCCGATGATCAACCCAAATGGTAAAATCGTCGCAACCGGCAAACCTAACCAACAAACGGACCGAACGGATTCAAGGAGACTCTGTTGGCGAAAAAACAGGACGCAACCAACGGCAACGGTGCCGCCGACGCAAACGGCGATAACGGCCGCATCGAATACGTTTCGTTGTCTCAGGAAACCCGACGACGGTATTTGAACTACGCGATGTCCGTCATTACCTCTCGTGCCCTGCCGGACGTGCGAGACGGACTTAAACCCGTGCAACGACGGATCTTGTACGTGATGTACGATGGTCTGCGTCTCACGCCGGACGCAAAACGCCGTAAGAGCATGAAAGTTTGCGGCGATACCACCGGGAACTTCCACCCTCACGGCGACGGGGCGGTTTACGAGGCACTTGTGCGACTCGCACAGGACTTCACGCTGCGTTATCCGCTTGTCGATGGGCAGGGGAATTTCGGGTCCGTTTTGGGATTGGCTCATGCCGCCGCACGATATACGGAAGTTCGGTTGACGGCCATCGCCACGGAATTGATGAGCGAGCTTCGTTACGAGACCGTCGCCACCCGCCCGAACTACGAAGGTTCGTACGAAGAACCAGTCGTCCTGCCAGCGCGATTGCCGCACTTGCTGATCAACGGAATCGCCGGTATCGCGGTCGGGATGGCGACGAACATCCCCCCACACAATTTGACGGAGATCGTCAAAGCCTCCATCACGCTGATTCAGAAACCGGATACGTCGACAGCTCAATTACTCCGAACCGTGAAAGGACCGGACTTCCCACTCGGCGGTCGTGTAGTAACCGATCGACAAACCATCCGGGAGTGTTACGAAACTGGTCGTGGTTCGATCAAAGTCCGCGGGGAATGGAAATTCGACGACTCCGAAGGCAAACCCTCCAAAAACCGGTTGGTCATTTACTCCGTGCCATACGGGGTGTCGACGAACCCGCTGATGGAATCGCTCGGGGGAATTTGTGAGGGTCGGAAGCTTCCGCAGTTGGTCAGCATTACCGACGAGACCAACGAAGAAAACGGTTTGCGGATCGTGCTGGAACTCAAGACCGGCAGCAATCCGGAATCGGTCATGGAGTACTTGTACAAACACACGCCACTCGAACAAAACTTCGCCTACAATCTGACGGCGTTGGCACCTGATGAGACCGGCGTGGGGGTGCCTCGACGGATGGGTTTGAAGGAGATGCTGCAACATTTCCTCGACTTCCGCCTCGAAACCGTCCGCAAACGCTTCCAGTACGAACTCGATCAACTCGAACGCCGGATTCACATCCTCGAAGGTTTTGCGCTGATTTTCGAGGGGCTAGACCGGGCACTACGCATCATTCGCAACTCGCAAGGCAAACGCGACGCTGCCGAGAAGTTGATGGCCGAATTTCCGCTGGATGAAATTCAGACCAACGCCATTCTCGAAATGATGCTGTACAAAATCAGCCAACTCGAGATCGATACCATCATCGAGGAACTCCGCGAGAAACAGGCCGCTGCCGACGAAATTCGCAAAATCCTCGCCAGCGAAAAGAAGTTGTGGAAGGTCGTCGAGAATGAACTCGAGGAGATCCGTGAGAAATACGGCGACGAGCGTCGCACGACGATCGGGTCTGTCGAAGACATCGCCGAGTACGATCCTGAAGCGTACATTCTCAAGGAAAATACGAATGTCGTGCTGACCCGCGAAGGTTGGATCAAACGGGTCGGGCGGTTGAGCAGTGTCAAAAGCACACGGGTTCGAGATGGTGATGAAGTTCTTGCCGTCTGCCCAGGCAGCACGGTCGATACGGTCGTGGTGTTTTCGAATGACGGAGTCGCGTATACGTTGCGAATCGATCAGATCCCGGTTTCATCGGGGTATGGGGAACCGCTCTCGAAACACGTTCGCCTGGGTGACGGCGTGGAATTGGTGGCAGCGATTAGCACCGATTCTCGCTTCACCCCGGAAGACGATACCGAAGTCGACGAGCAATCGCCGCCACCGTATTTTTTGATCGTCACCGAAAAGGGCCAAGTCATGCGGCTCTCGCTGAGTGGTTTTCGGGAACCGTCAACCAAAAACGGTCGTAAGTATTGCCGACTCCGCTCAGGCGACCGGGTCGCGCATGTGGAGTTGGTCCGTCATCAGGAATCGATCTTCATCGCCTCGGCTTCTTCAAGAATTCTGCACTTCGGTGTGGACGAGATTCCCGTTCTCGCCGGTCCCGGGAAGGGCGTCATCGGCATCAAACTCGAAAAGACCGACAAGGTGCTCGGTGCACTTCTCATCGGGCGACCGAGCGACAGCTTGAAAGTCATTAACACCAACGGCACGCCATTGACGTTCGGCCAAATGAAGTATCAATTGACCAGTCGCGGAGGACGTGGGGTTCGCACGAGCCAACGCAACGGTTTTGCGGAAATCGTGAAGCCGGAAATCGAACTCGTCGACTGGAGCGATCTAGAGAGTTAAGAACGTCGCGAGTCCGTCAGGTTATGCCTGACACGATTAACTTTCGAATTATCGTCAGGCACGGCCTGACCTACACGGAAAGTATCCATTTCAAATGGACATTGGAAATCCGCATTCAAGTCATGAGGCCTCGATCAATTGGCTTGATCAATACGATCAGTTACTCGACGGGTTTGCGCAAAATCAGATCGAAATTCGTCGGCATTTGCATCGCAACCCGGAACCGAGCGGGCAAGAAGTCGCCACAACCGAGTTCATTGCGGAGCACATCCGCAAGGCCGGTTTACAGCCACGCATCTGTCGTAGCAACAAAGATGTGAAGACGGGCGTTTTCACCGACTTGGAACTGGGGTCCCCTGGGCCGAGAAGCCCGTGTATTGCTTTGCGGTGTGATATCGATGCCTTGCGACTGACGGATATGAAAGCCGTCGAGTACCGTTCGCAGAACCAGGGAATCACGCACGCCTGCGGTCACGATGCTCATACGGCGATCGTGTTGGCGGCAGGTTTGAACGCCTCGAAATTGCGTGATGTCGAACCGGAGCACGCGATGCGTATTCGGTTGATTTTTCAGCCATCTGAAGAATCCGACGGCGGCGCGAAGTGGATGATCGACGCCGGTGCAATGGACGGGGTCAACGCGATTCTCGGTGTTCATGTCGACCCGGAACGCCAATGCGGACGTGTCGGCATCCGTTATGGAGTGCTAACGGCCAACTGTGATGAGTTCGAAATCTGTGTCGAGGGTCGCGGCGGACATGCGGCACGTCCCCACCAAGCCATCGACCCGGTTGCTGCGGCGGTTCGGTTGGTAGGTTCGTTCTATGAAATCGTGCCCCGCCGCGTTGACGCACGGCTTCCGTCGGTGCTCACGGTCAGTCGTATCACCGGCGGGAGTGCTTCCAATGTGATTCCCGATCGCGTCGAGATCGCCGGTACACTTCGCACAACGAACCAAGACATCCGTGAAACGATCAAGACGGAAATGGATCGTCTCTGTTCCGCAATCGAGATTTCCACCGGTGTGCAAATTCGGCGTCGGTTTATCAATCCGGTTCCGGCCGTCGTCAATGACACGCAATGCGCTGCGGCTTTGGAACGTGCATCGCGAGAGGTGTTGGGCGTCGAGCATCTCGAAAGCATTACGCTTCCGAGTATGGGCGGCGAGGACTTCTCGGAATACCTGGCTTACGCTCCCGGAGCTATGTTGCGACTCGGGTGTGGCTTCGCCGATCGAGAGAACCCGTACCTGCACTCTCCGCATTTCGATATCGACGAACACACACTGCAATTGGGTTCACGATTGCTAATGCGGGCGGCCATCCATTTAGCCCATACAGTCGCCACGAGGTAATTTTTTCCCGCCGGGCATGGTAAGATCGTGAGTCGGACGACAACGGTCGATTCATCTTCGCGGAAGCAGTGGAGTTCTCCATGTCCGTTCTCAGGTTTACTCGTAACGATCGGCCGTCGATCGGTGTTGAAATCGAACTCCAACTGGTCGATGAAAACTCGTTTGCGTTACGCCCAGCGATCGAAGCGGTCCTTGCAAAACTGCCTGAGGATCTTCATCGCTGTGTCAAACCGGAGTTGATGCAAAGCTACTTAGAGATCAACACCGGCGTTTGCGATACGGTGCATGATGTTGGGCAGGACCTGAGTCGTACTCTCGATGCATTAGAGCGGGTTACCGATTCTGAGGGGCTGAAACTTCTCTGGGCCGCCACCCACCCATTTTCGCGTTGGGAAGACCAAGAGATTACCGTCAACGACCGGTATTTTCTGCTCGTCGACTTGATGCAGGACGTCGCGCGACGTTTGGTCACGTTTGGTTTGCATGTGCACATCGGGGTCGACTCCGGTGACAAGGCCGTCATGATCTGCGATCGCATGCTCCGGCATTTGCCGTTGCTGTTGGCATTGTCGTCGAACTCGCCATTTTGGAACGGACGACACACGGGCTTGGCGTCGAGTCGATCGAAAATCATGGAAGACTTGCCGACCGCAGGGCTGCCCCATCAGATGCGGAACTGGAGCGAGTATGTTTGGCTTATCAACCACCTGATGGACACCGGCTTCATCAACACCATCCGCGAAATCTGGTGGGATATCCGTCCGCATCATAACTTCGGCACCGTGGAAATCCGTGTCTGCGATGTACCAGCGAACTTGAAGCAAGTGCTTGCGTTGACTGCGCTGGTGCAGTGCTTGGTGACCGCCATCGATCGGCAAATCGACGAGGGAACGTATTTCGCCGAGTACCATCCGATGATGGTGCAACAGAACAAATGGCGTGCGACTCGTTATGGCAGTGAAGCGAAACTCGTCGATAGCGACAGTTACCGCCAACGGTCCGTCGAGGACACCACACGCTCGCTGATCGAACGTCTCTCGCCGATTGCCGATGAGTTGCAATGTTCCAAGGAACTCCATTGGGCCGAAAACCTACCGCGGGAGACCGGCAGTCGTCAGCAGATTCATATTTTTGAATCTCCAGCCGACATTCCTGAAGACCAGCGATTGCGTCGCGTCGTGCAGGAAATGATCGAGCAGAACGATTGGCGGAAGTTCGAGTTATGAGTGCTCACCCGGAAACTGCCAAGATTTGCCAGAAACGGTCTTGACCTGTTTCGTAGCATCACCTATCTATCCGCAACTCGTCTGGGCGGACATCACGCGCCCTCGAACAGGTCGGCTCAAACACAATTACGAAGATTGACCGATCCAAATTTTTGTGACGTATTGAAGAGCTATCGAAAACGGTTGCTGGGAACGACACGCTCGGGCGTGCATCAGTCCTAGCCGACGCGGCAAGGAAGTCGAGTCGACATCTGCGAATCAAGGCTTCAGGAGGAACCTAGCGTTGGGCAAGCTCATCGGACTGTTAACATGTAGTGCGGCTGTCGGAGTGGCCGTCTGGTTGGCCAATACCGACCGACCGACGAAACTGGCATCCGCCCGCGAGGAAGCATTTCCTCAGGCGACGTCACAAGGATCGACCGCCGGGCCGACAGCTAGGGAACTGCTGTCCGCGGGCACTCAACAATTCAATGCTGGTCGGTATGCCGATGCAGTACGATTGCTTGAAGCCGCCAAAGGTGCACGCGGCGAACTGAATCGTTTCGAGCAACAAGACCTACAGAATCAATTGAGCCAAGCTCAAGCGAAACTGAGCCAAGGTGGATCTGCGGTTGATCCCCAGGTTGTTCAACAAGTCCAAGCTTTGATGAGCCGCGCGGAATTGGCTGCCCGTCAAGGACGCAAAAGCACGGCATTGCGGTTTGCCAATTCGGCGGCCACTTTGTCGCGTCGGCATCAAATTGACTTCGCCGCGAACGAAGCAACTCCCGAAGAGTTCATCGCTCAACTGCGTGGTCTGCCGGTTCCTCAACGTCGACCGGCCGCACGCCCGGTGACCAAAGAAAACAGCGATCCGTTCTCTCGGATGACTGCTCAAACCCTTGAGTCAGCTTCAACTGCTGCAGAGCCCGTTGCCGAGTTTCAGACATTAGAAGCCAAACCAAATGCCACTCCGAAAGAGCGAGCGTTGGCGTTGATGAAGTCGGCTCGGAAAGCCTACGACATGGGTGACATGGGCCAAGCCCGTGCTTACGCAATCGAGGCCAAACAGTTGAACGCCTCTTACACTCTGTTCGAGGAATCTCCTGAGCAACTTCTGAAACTGATCGGTCAAGAGTCTGCCACAACAGCGATTCTGGCGGATCAAACAAAGCCTGAGAAGTCCGCGAATCCGTTTGCAACGGAAACTCCCGCGACCGAGGAAGCCGCTGCTCCGGCGACGATTCAACGCGACCCACAAGTTGCTGCGAAGAAGCAACAAGCGGCGGAATTGTTGAAATCGGCTCAGCAGGACATCGTTGCTGGTCGTTTCGAAGCTGCCCGTGAGAAAGCTCAACAAGCTGAGCGATTGGATGTCGCTTACGATCGGTTCGACGTTCAGCCCTTCGAGATTCTCGCTCAAATCAAACTTCTCGAAGCCAACAACTTGGCATCGAAACCGACGACTCCCACCGTCGATCCGAAAGCGGAAGCCAATCGGACGCGAGTTCGTGAGTTGCTCGGCGATGCTCGCAAAGCCGCTCAAACCGGCGACTTCGCGACAGCCGACGCCAAGATTGCCGAAGCTCGTCAGCTCGACGTGACCTACGATCCATTCGACGAAACACCGGACACCGTTGCTCGGTACGTTGAAAATCGGAAGTTCCTGCAAGCATCGACAACGCCTACGACGGAACCAACTTCAAACAAAGTTGCTGACAATCCGTTCGCCGGCAATGATCCGTTCGAATCGAAGCCATCGACCGGGCCAAAGCCGCAACCGATTGAAACTGCCGAAGCCCCGGCTAATCCATTTGCTAACAAGCCGAAGTCGGCACCAGTCACTCCTGATGAATCGATCGACGCCCAAGTTGTCGAAGCGGTGGTTCAGCCTTCGGGTGTGTCGGCGGTTGTATTGTTCGATCGTGGAATGAAACACTTCAACGACGGCGACACCGCTCAAGCTTACGATGCCTTCCTGAGTTGCTATCGCACCGGTCAGCAAATGGACCCCTGGCGGTCGCAAACACTGCAGGACATGCTTCAAGCATTGCGGTCTCACGCGAAGACTCAACCAGCAGATGCCGATGGCGGCATTCGTCAGGTGAGTGCGGAACTCGGCGAAGGTAAGCCGATTGGACCTGGCTTGGGTGCGACCACGCAATTGGACGCCGCTCAACAAGAAATGACGATTCGCTACGACAAGTTGCGATCGGAAGTCATGAATGCGGTCTTCAAAGCCGACCGACTTCGTGAGAAAGATTCGACCAAAGCCCTCGAAGTTATCGACCGGGCCACCGCAAGTTGTGCCAGCACCGAACTTTCACCCGAACAGGTGAAACCGTTGTTGCGTCAACTTCGTCAAAGCCGAGCCGACATTGAAGAGTACCAAAAACAACGGGCTCCAATTCTGGCTTTGGAAGAACAAAACCGTCAGGTGCAGGAAAAAATCCGTACCGAAATGGGACACAAGATCCGCGTCGAGCAAGAACTTGCCGCTCTTGTGGAAGAGTACAACGAACTCTTCAAGCAACGACGCTTTGCCGAAGCCGAAGTGCTCGCCAAACAAGCTCAGGTGCTCGATCCGGAAAACCCGGTTACGGTCACGATGGCTTTCAAAGCCAAGATTGCTCGTCGCGATGCTGCGAACAAAGAACTGCGTGACGACATGGACGAGTCTTATTGGACGACTCTCAATGACGTCGAACGTTCGATGGTCAACCCGGTTGCCGGTGACTCGATTGCCTTCCCGAAGAACTGGGAAGAACTTTCGAAGCGTCGCAGCAAGTACGGCAGTGCGGACAACCGCATCAAGACCGAACAAGAAAAGCAGATCGAACGCAGCCTGCAACGACCGATCTCATTGCACTTCGATAACGTCCCAATTCAGGAAGTCTTGGCTCATATCGCGACGACAACCGGCGTCAACATCGTTGTTGACGAATTGGGTCTGGAAGAAGAAGGTGTGATGGCCGATACGCCGGTCACGATTCACGTCGACGGCATTATGCTGCGAAGTGCGTTGAACTTGATGCTCGGTGGCCGTCACTTGGCTTACCTGATCGAAGACGAAGTCCTCAAAATCACCAGTGAAATTCGGGCTCAAGGGAAACTGGAAGTCCGCACTTACCCAGTGGCAGACTTGGTCGTACCGATTCCGAACTCCGCTCCGTCGGGTCCTTTGGCAGGAATTTCCGGTGTCGCTGGGATGGGACCGAACTTCTACGGTGCTGGAAACTACAACATTCCTCCGGCGGGTGCTTTGCAACCAGTTGGTGGTGGGCAGTTCCAAGTCGGCGACCAAGTCGGCGGGGCCAGCTTTAACCCCTGGGCCAACCCAAATGGTGCGGGTCAGATGGCAG
The DNA here is from genome assembly GCF_984380535.1 of Thalassoroseus sp. Lineage (NCBI taxonomy): Bacteria > Pseudomonadati > Planctomycetota > Planctomycetia > Planctomycetales > Planctomycetaceae > Thalassoroseus > Thalassoroseus sp. The sequence goes on along the minus strand of NZ_CFHRBF010000010.1, from coordinate 247,153 downwards.
GCGGTGCATCCGCGTTCGACTTCGACACGCTGACCGACCTGATCATCTCCACCATCGAACCAGGTTCTTGGCAAGAAGCTGCTGGGGGCGGAAACATCCGCTCGTTCGAAACCACGTTGAGCCTCGTCGTTCGGCAGACTCAAGCGGTTCATGAAGAAATTCGGGATTTGCTCGAACAGTTGCGTCGTCTCCAAGACTTGCAAGTCACCGTGGAAGTTCGCTTCATCACTGTGGCTGACCGATTCGCGGAGCAAATCGGGGTCGACTTCGACTTCAACGTCCAAGACAACGTCGAAGGTGACACCGTTGGCCTACCAGCTTTCGGTACACGAGCCGGCGGCACGGGAACGAACCAAGGACAAAACCAGAACCAGAACCAACAAGGCAACGCCGGGAACAACGCAGCTGCCGGTAACTTGGCGAATACCTTGCAGGGGACACGGTTCGACACCCCAACTAACGTTGCGGTGCCTGCTCTGGATGACTGGCCGAAGAACGGAACTGTTGCCGGTATCGATGGCCAAGGCGGTTTCACGCCGGACCTCGACATCGGGTTCCAACAAGGTTCGTTCGACCTGGGTGCCCCGGACTTCGGGAACTTCAACCCGCAAGCGGGGATCGAAGTTGGTTTCGCAATCCTCACCGATATCGAAGCGTTCTTCTTCATCCGAGCTGCTCAAGTCGACGAGCGAACGAACATCATGTTCGCTCCGAAAGTCACGCTGTTCAACGGCCAATCGGCGACTGTCAGTAGCTCTGTGGACCGTCCATTCGTGACCAGCTTGATTCCGACCGTCGGGTTCTTCTCCGTCGGGTTCACACCGCAAATTACTGTGGTGCGAGAAGGAACGACCTTGCAGGTTTCGGCGGTGGTCTCGGCCGACCGACGATTCGTGCGACTGACTGTGAACCCCGTGTTCTCGAACCTGACAGACGTGTTTACCTTCTCCTTCGCCGGTGGTGCCGGTGGGGCTGCGGGCAACGGTGCTGCTAACGTCGGAACTGCCGGTGGCGGTCAATTGGGGATCGGCCAAGGTGGCGGTCAAGCTGGTGCGGCCGGTGGCTTCGGTGGCGGTGGTGTCGGCGGAGGCGGCCTTGGTGGCGGTGGTCTTGGTGGCGGCGGCTTCGGCGGCGGCGGCCAGATCGGTGGTGGTCAACTCGGGATTGGTGGGATCGGTGGTGGTCCTATGTCCGGAACTAACCTGCTGATGGGCCTGCCATCGCAACTGGGTGCCCAATTCGGTGCTGGTGGAATCGGCGGGATCGCCGGTGTCGGCGGCGGCGTGGGTGGCGGCCAAATTGGTGGTCAAGGCGGTCAAATCGGCGGTCAAGGTGGTCAAATCGGCGGCCAAGGCGGTCAAGTCGGCCAAGGTGGTAACCTCGGCCAAGGCGGCGGCGGAACCGGAACGTTGACGATTCAACAACCGGTTGTCGAAACCGTCAACGTGACCACAACCGTCAGCGTGCCCGACGGCGGTACCGTTCTCCTGGGTGGTGTCAAACGGTTGCGGGAAGGCCGTAACATGGCTGGTGTGCCGATCTTGAACAAGCTGCCCTACATTAGTCGTCTGTTCAAAAACACGGGTGTCGGTCGTGAGACCGAAAGCCTGATGATGATGGTCACTCCGCGGATCATCATCCAAGAGGAAGAGGAAGAACTGCTCCTCGGCGTACCTCAAGAGTTCTAAGCAACTCGCAATAACCACAACGGCGGCTGAGGGATTTTTCGATATCCTTCAGCCGCCGTTTTTTCGTTGATGCCTTCGCAGTTATCACAGATCAACCGTTGCCGGAGTACAGTCGGACTCTGCGGTACCAGCTTCCCAGAGGACAAGTCGTTCTTCGACATGCGCCCCGTTCACCCGCCGAACTCTTAACAACAATGACGACTCATTGTTGGTAGCGATAATCTGCTCCCAGTCGCTCAAACTGGTCACAGGTTGCCGGGCCGCTTCCACAATGACGTCGTACAGCCGGAGACTCTCAGCCAAGGGATGTGCATCGTCAATCTGCATCACGATCAATCCGCGTGCGGTCTCCCCGAAGCCGATTTGGTGACTCAACTCGGGTCCGAGTCGATACAGTCTCAGGCTTTGTGGTCGTACCTGCGGACGCGTTTGCCCAGTCTTGCGATTCGATGCGGGTTGCGTCGATCGTTGAGAAAGTTCATCCCGATCTGCTAGCAACACTTCGATAGTCTGGTTCTGCCCATTGCGAACAATCTCCATCTGCAAGCGGTGACCGATTGGTGTGAGACTGACAAGATTGATCAGGTGGTTCTCGTCTTGGACGAGCGTCCCTCCGACTTTCAAAATGACATCGTCGAACCGCAATTGAGCCTGAGATGCGGGAGTATTCGGGTAAACTTCGAGAACTCGGGCGCCTCGAATGCGACCGAGTTTCAGTCGGCGAGCGGTTGAGGAATCAAAATTGGGATCAAGTTTGACGCCCAAATATGCTCGCCGGACACGACCGTACTGCAACAGTTGATCGGTGACTTTTCGTACGAGATTGATCGGAATACTGAAACCGATTCCATCATTGCCCCCGCTGCTCGATGCGATGGCGGTATTGATCGCGATTACGTTCCCGTTCAAGTCAATCAACGGTCCGCCGCTGTTGCCTGGATTGATGGCGGCGTCGGTCTGGAGAAAATCCTGGTTCAAAACAGAACTCCCTTCCCCGAGCTTCAACGATCGACGACTCTTCGCACTGACGATTCCCAGCGTGATCGACTGACTCAAACCAAATGGGCTACCAACGGCTAAAACCATATGACCGATCTCAAGACTGTTACTGTCGCCCCACCGGGCCGCTTGAACATCGGTGGCATCGAGCAGGAGCACAGCGACATCGGTTGCTTCATCCGTCCATACACGTGTCGGACTGATGACTCTCGCATCGTGCAGATGAATCGAGATGTTCGACTGCTTTGCATCCGCGACGACATGACGGTTTGTCACGACAAATAATCCGGTGACGTTCGGGTCCGACATGATCACACCGGAACCGGTTTCTTCGACCTGCCCGCCTCGTTCACCGGATCGCACACTTTGAATGTGTACCACGCTCGGCATGACCAACTTTGCGATTTTCGCAAGACGCTGGCCACCAATGATCAACGGGTCGCTCGTGTGGGCTAGTTCTTGATACTGCCGATCAACGGGGTCGTAGCCGTGACTTTGCGCCTCCGCATGTGCCCCGAGACCGAGCCCCAGAAAACTCAGCCCTAAGCAACCAATTCCGCCGATACACACACCAACACACAGGATTGCCCATCGCCGAGATACCACTGCAGACCCTCCAACTTGCGCTTCACGAGCCCACTGTCGTGTCTTCAAACAGAAGACAATCGTGGTGGGATTGCATGAAGCATAGCCGCGCACGGAGGGAAGGACGGCGGAGTCTTCGGGACAACGGCATTTCGCTCGATCGAGTCAAGCGATTGTAACTCTTGGTGAAACTGGCGAGAAATTGTCGCGTCAGAGAAACAGATCGAGACCGGCCATCTGCTCAATCAATTGCGTCCTGCAGAACTGCGGTTTGGCTGTCGATTGTTGCCGTTCGGGTTGGCATTGCCATCCGGTTGCCCACCATCAGGTCGATCGGGACGTGCAGCTTCCGGGTCATTCTTGCGTCGGCTTTCCAACATTTTCGCGAGGTGACTGTGCAGCAGCGACGTGTCCACCGTAGGATCAAGCGGGACGACACGGACAATCGCATTCGACATCGCCGCCTGATCGAGTTGTTCCACGAGTTGCCCGATGCTATCGAGTAGACCGCCAGAGGCGGAGATCACCAGCGTGTTCGATTTTTTATCGATACCAATCGAAAGCAGCCCTTTGAATTTGATCGGCGGTTCCGGTTGCTCTTCCCCGTTCTCACCCCCGAAGATATACGTGTAACTGCGTTCGGCCGGTCGTTGCTCGCCTTTGTTTTGATTCCCACTCTGAAACGCTTGGTCGTTGGAACTGAGCAAATCGCGGTACACATCTTTGATAGCCGTCGCGACGGTCTCGGCTTCTGCGTATTTCAGATAGAAAAGTTTTGTGCGTCGCACCGAGGCCGATTCCTGCGAATCGGGTTGGTCATAAATGTCGATCAACTCTTGAATCGTCTTCAGCTGTTCCTGGTCCGCTCCCAACACCAAAATCGTATGGGAATCGGAATCCGGGATGAATTTCAACTCACGTCGCTGCGACAGCGAAGGTGGCGGTGTACTTTTCTTGCTGCTGGGATACATGCCGAAGTACGGACTGTAACTCAGTCCTGAGGACGATTCCTGCTCGACTTCGAAGAAGTCTTCCAGGTTCAACGCGACCTCGTACGCCCAAGTGTTGTGATGCTTCAAATGAAAAACGTGGTAGCTCGGACGTTCGGGCTTGAGGTCTGCGATTAAATCCTCGAGATCATCCAACGCCCCCGTGTCTTGGGAACCGATCACGAGACGTCCATCAGGAGACCGGTAAATTCGAACCGGCGTGTCATTGCTCGGCTCTTGAAAACGCTCGGGAAGGTTGCCGCGATCGAACGGCCCATCAAGTTGAGCGATGGGTTCGTGATTGCGTCGATGTTCCTGCGTCTGTGAAATCCCAATTGGTTGTGTTTGGGGTTCTGACGGTAGCGCGGTGACTGAGGGCGTGGTTGGAGCAGTGGGATTCGTCGTGGTGGGCGTCTGCTCCTTTTTCGGAGCTTCGTCGAACTGTAGCGGATTCTCTCGGACCGAAGGCCAGACGCTCTTCAATCGGCGAAACAACTCTTCGGATTCCTCGGGCGAAACGTCTAACACACGAACTGGTCGACGGTCACCGTTCTTCGATGGAATCTCCCCGAGTTTCATCAGAAGATTGCGAACTTCCTCCATCTCGACATCGTTGGCCCACAGTAGCAGTCGATTATTGCGAATGTCGGCGTCGACCCGGAACTCCCCGTCGTCCTTCTTATCCTGCTGACCAGACCCGTAGCGGGAATAACCGAAGAATCGAAATGGATTGTTCTGGTTCTCGTCTTCTTCGCCTTTGCCGCCCATCATGAACCGGATGGTGCCGGCGACATAGTCGGCTTCCAACCGTCGCAGCCGAATGACGTCAAACCGCCGGCCGGTCCCATCGAGTTTGTCAATCAAACTTCGAATGGTGACATGATCAGCGAGACTGGCGTATGCGTAGATCGAGCGGTTGTCGGTATCGATTTCTAAACGGGTTTGCGGGTCCAAGTCGCCAAGTTCGGACAACACCTTCACTAGCGGTTCGGGATCGAGTTGAGCAAGTCGATAGACCTGCATGCGATTCATATTTCGCAGCAGACTTTGTTCGCTTGCAGAAGGGACATCGAGCATGTCAATTGTTTCCGCGATGACCGCCATTTTGTCTGGTGGTGCCGAGACGATGATGGCGTTTTCGCGGGAATTGACCAATAATGAGATATCAGGCTTCTTCTGCGTTTGTGGCGGTTGACCTTGTTGTTGTCTCTGCTGCTGAGCCATCATCATCTGTTGCTGTTGTTGCGGAGTTAACGGCCCAGACGCTTTCTTCTCCTCAAGTCCGAGAAACCCCTCCAACTGCGTCTTGACGACATCGGCTCGCATGTGTTTCAACGAAAACGATCGCACTTGCCGTTGTTGCCCACGGCCTTCTTGTTCCTCTTCGAGCAATTGAGCCATCTGTCGAAGATTGACGACCGCATCGATCGCCAGAACACGATTCGTTGCAGCCAACTTGATCAGCTGCCCGTTTGGACTGAGCAGCGGTTTGAACTCCGTCACGGCAGCTTCCGCGGTCAACCACTCTAACGGAAACGTGCTTTTGACGAATTCATGCGGCAGGTGGTCTTCCAAATCGGCAACTGGAACATATGGGACCAAACTAGGGTCCAATTTTTTGAGGTTGGCTACCGAGAGAACTTCGCCTTGCTGCAAGAGCGTGAACCCACGAGCGAGCAGGTGACGATTAATCAGATCACGGGCCTCGGCGACCGTGTATTCGCGTCGCGTTCGTAGATTCAAGTGATCGCCGGGGAGTTCCTGCCAATCGAGACTCAAATTCGAAATCCGAGCAACCCACAACAAGACCGACCGCCAGGGTTGCCCCTGAAAGTTAAACGAAACCATGCCATCTTTATTCGGCTGAACGTCTAACTCCTTCGGGTCGGCAGACGGTGCGGGAACTTCGTCGCGTCGGATAATTTTCGGATTGGCATCCTCGGGTTTCGTCTCGCCCTGGGCCTTTTCATCGGTCTTCGGCGGCGTTTCTTGCCCCCCGCTTGGCATCGGCTTTGCCATTGGTTGCGATGGAGCTTCCGCCGACTTTGTTACGACGACACCGTCTGGGGATACAGTCAGTCGTTGTCCCTGCGCAAAAAGCGGATCGCACCCGAAACGCACCACTAAGTAGAAACACAATCCAGCGCGAATGGTTCGAGCGAACACCATTTACCCCGCATGCTGCTAAGATCAAAGATCGAGAACTCTTGAGAGAACAACCGTTTAGCCGGTCTCTTTGTCATTAGACCGTCAATCAAACCGGATTTGTTCCCATAATCTCTCTCCCGTCGAGAAATTTCGAAAAACGGTTCAAATTGGCCGGCTTGAACTGTTCGACTATATCTAGGACGCGTTCGATCGCTAACCACGCAAAAAAAGCCCCACAAGTCACCCTGTGGAGCCTTTTTCATTGATGTGCAGCGTATTCTCAGATCGGAGAATTAGCGGGGAGCGAGGACGGCACTCATCATGCGTCCTTCCATGCCCGGGGGTTTCTCGACACTAGCGATGTCCTCGAGCGTATTAATGATCTCGTCGAGCATTTCCCGCCCTAAGTCTCGGTGGGCGTTCTCACGTCCGCGGAACAACACGTTGATTTTCACTTTATCGTGTTTTTCCAGGAACTTTCTCGCTCGGTTCACTTTCACTTCGAGATCGTGATCGCCAATTTTCGGCCGCAACCGGATCTGTTTGAGTTGCGTGCGGTGTGTCTTTGTGTTTGCTTTCTTCTTTTTCTCGTACTGAACTTTGCCGTAATCCATGATTCGGCAAACAGGAGGTCTGGCGTTCGACCCCACTTCCACGAGATCCAGCCCAACTTCACGGGCCATTGTCAATGCGTCCTTGGTCGCCATCTCGCCGAGCATGTTTCCGTCTTGATCAACGACTCGGACAGGAGTCAAACGGATTTGCTCGTTCACACGCTGCTGTTGTTGCGGAATTGTTGGTCTCCTTAAAAGTAGATGTTGATGTTTGGACGGGATCGGTTGAGAAATACAACCCTGTCCAAGTGAAGATTGGTGCCTGTGAGTCGGTAATACCCACTGCAAGATACCGTATATTATTGCAAAATCACGAGGAATGTTCAGACGAATCGTCAGCATTCCGTAAAAATTTCAAGAAATTTCACTTTTTTCTTTGTCATTGACGAAAAACGAACCGGCATCGAGGTGACACCGGTTCGTAGTTTCAGTTACTGATCTCGTCGAATGACTTAGTAGAGGTCGCTATCGTCTTCAGCTCCGCCCTTGTCGTCTTTGGCTTTCTCAGCGATCAGTGCATCGCTGGTGAGCAACAGGGTGGAAACGCTGGCTGCGTTTTGCAATGCGGTGCGGGTGACTTTCGCAGGATCGATGACGCCGGCTTTCACCATGTCTTCGAATTTGTCATCAGCAGCATTGTAGCCGAAGTTTGCGTTTTCGTCGTTCTCGAGCACCTTCTCACAAATCACGCTGCCGTCTTTGCCGGCGTTGTTGCTGATTTGGGTGATCGGAGCACGGCAGGCACGAACAATGATGTCGTAGCCGGTTTTTGCATCGTGGGAAAGACCACGGGGCTTCACGCTCGATGATGCTCGCAGCAAGGCCACGCCACCACCGGGCAGAATGCCTTCTTCGACAGCGGCACGGGTCGCGTGCAGGGCGTCTTCAACGCGAGCCTTCTTCTCTTTCATTTCGCTTTCGGTGGCGGCTCCGACGTTGACTTGAGCCACACCACCCGAGAGTTTCGCGATTCGCTCTTCGAGCTTTTCACGATCGTAGTCGCTGGTGGAGTTCTCCAATTCCCGACGAATTTGAGTGATCCGAGCCCGGATGTCGTCGGTTTCGCCTGAACCTTCGATGATCGTCGTATTGTCTTTGTCGACAACGACTTTCTTCGCTCGACCAAGTTCCGCGAGTTCGAGGTTTTCGAGTTTGATGCCCAGGTCTTCGAAGACGGCAGTTCCACCGACCATGATGGCGATGTCTTGCAGCATCGCTTTACGACGATCACCGTAACCTGGAGCTTTGACAGCGGCGATTTTGAAGGTGCCGCGAAGTTTGTTGATAACGAGCGTTGCGAGGGCTTCGCCTTCAACATCTTCAGCGATGATCAACAACGGACGACCGGCTTGCACGACCTTTTCAAGGACGGGCACCAAGTCTTTGATGTTGCTGATTTTTTTCTCGTGAACGAGAACGAAACAGTCCTCGAGTTCACAGGTCATCGACTGGGAATCGGTCACGAAGTAAGGTGACAGGTAGCCGCGATCGAACTGCATACCTTCTTTTTGTTCGACGTCGGTCTCTAGGCCTTTGCCTTCTTCGACGGTGATCACGCCGTCTTTGCCGACTTGCTCCATTGCGTCGGCGAGTTTCTTGCCGATTTCCGTGTCGCCGTTAGCGGCCACGGTTCCGACTTGAGCGATCGACTTCTTGTCACGGCACTCAATAGCCATGCTCTGAAGTTTCGCGGTGATGTCGGCGACGGCTTGGTCCATGCCGCGTTTCATTTCGATCGGGCTCACGCCCGCAACGACGGCTTTCAAGCCTTCGTTGTAGATGGCTTCGGCCATGATTGTCGCGGTTGTGGTGCCGTCGCCAGCAACGTCGCTGGTTTTGCTGGCCACTTCGCGGACCATCCGAGCGCCCATGTCTTCGAACTTATCGCTGAGTTCGATTTCGCGAGCGACGGTCACGCCGTCTTTCGTGACGGTCGGGCTGCCGAAGCTTTTTTCGATGATCACGTTGCGTCCACGAGGACCAAGCGTCACGCGAACCGCTTTCGCCAACTTGCTGATCCCGCGACGCATCGATTCTTGCGCCTCTTGATCAAATGCAATCATTTTTGCCATTGTTCGTAGTCCATTTCCGTTATGTGTTGTCAGAAGATGCAAACAGTGTCAGTGAAAGTCCGAGGGGATTTGAACCGGCCACTACTTACAAGGTGCACAAGATGTCGCCTTCGCGAAGCAGCAGCAGCGTTTCATCGCCAACTTCAATTTCTTCGCCTGCATACGAGCTGAAGATGACTTTGTCGCCTTCCTTGACGGTCAAGGCGACTTTTGTGCCATCGCCTTTCGTGTAGCCTTCCCCAACCGCGACGACTTCACCGCGTTGCGGTTTATCCTTCGCAGATTCTGGCAGCACAATTCCGCCTGCAGTTGTATCTTCCGCTGCAGCCCGTTTGACGACAACCCGCTCCCCAAGCGGCACCAGTTTGATTTTTGTCGCGGATGACGCCTTGGCCATCGACACCTCTCCTTTTCTTGTCGTTCTCTAAGCTACGATATCGTGACAGTGGCGGCACTCACGCTACAACGCCACCCGGCCCCCGACACAGCGAACAGCGTGCCCAAACCAGACCAATGACACAAGATGTTGTGTGTCAAAGAGTTACAATCATCAGTCGCCGTGACTGTTGCTGACAGCGTGTCGGTTACGCTGATATGTGACGAATTCGTCCTGTCAATTTGGCAGGTGACGTGAGCGATGTGAGACTACAACTCAGCACGCAGTCGAACGACAGATCATCCCAAAGGGGGGCGTCATTCCCTCACTAGTGGAGCGTCCGAACCTAGAATGGCATTCTCGCGTGACCAGCGAATCTTTTCGTCAAACCCCGACTCGGCTGTATCCTCGAATGGCGTTCCAAGTTCCGCGCTCGGATTGATGACCGCAAGCAATGGATCTTGCTGTAGTTCCATCGGAAAGATTTTGAGGAGTAAATCGCTGTGGTCTTCCACTAGTTGCAGGTTCTCCAAGGGCACCAGACTCAACTTTTCAGCCCGATCCATCCGAGTCAACCATTTGGCCTGCTGCAAAACGAAGAATTGCTGCTCCTCGGAATACGCCGCAAACGAGGTTTGATCCTTTTGCAACGACCGCAAAACTGTGCGGCCTTTCCGTAAGAGTTCGTCGAAGTCTGGTGGTTCGGCAATGGCCGTGCGACTGATCGCGACCCCGATCGTTAGATACAGTCCCACGAATTGCTCTCGCGTCATCCGTTCTTTTCGCAGGAGTTCATCAAGTCGTCGGTTGTTCCCCAGCGATTCCGCGACTTTTTCCACATCGTTCCGTCGGCGGATCGTATCTAAGTCTTCGGCGACGAGTTCCTTCACGGAGAGCGTTCGTTCCGGAGGCCAGGCAGAGGGCGGCGTAAAGATGGGCGGAAGTTTGGGAAGGCGTTCTTCCGGGAGTTGTCGAGCAATTCGCAGGATCGACTTCAACTCTTCGGCCGAGACTGGCTCGTCGATACGTTTGACTTCGGTGTAATCCAGTGATTCCTCACTGCAACCACACACGAATAGAAGCCAAATAAGAGAAATTCGAAGCGTCATGCCAATGACATCGGCAAACGTCGGAGAATTCCGAACAACTCATCCGATTTTACCGATTCTGCACGTCCCGGATCGGATTTACGCGATCAAGTCGTGTAGCACATGACCATGAACGTCGGTCAAACGCATATCGCGTGAACTAAATCGAAAGGTGGTTTTGGTATGTTCTAAGCCGAGCAGATGCAACATCGTGGCGTGCAAATCATGGATTTCAATGCGGTTTTCGATCACCTTGTAACCGAACTCGTCAGACTGCCCGTAGCTGATACCAGGACGAACGCCACCGCCAGCCATCCAAAGCGTGAACGCCGAGGGATTGTGGTCACGCCCGTTACTCCCCTGAGCGAATGGTGTTCGACCGAATTCTCCTGACCAAATCACTAGAGTGGATTCCAGCAATCCACGAGCATCGAGGTCGTTCAGCAAGGCGGCGATGGGTTGGTCCACGGTTTCTGCGTTTTTGGTGTGGCCATCGAGCAGGTTATTGTGTTGATCCCAGCGATCGCCGTTGCCACCAGGACAGGTCAATTCGATAAAACGCACCCCGCGCTCGACTAACCGCCGAGCGAGCAAACACTGCCGGGCGAACGTTTGCGTCTGAGTCTTGGGGGCCTCGAAGCCGTAATCTTGTAGGGTTTGCTTGGTTTCACCGGAGAGGTCAGTTAGTTCCGGGACAGCCGCCTGCATTCGATACGCGGTTTCGTAATTCGCGATCGCCGATTCCAATTCACTGGTCCGGCCGATTTCCCGCACGCTGGATTCATCGAGCGAACGAAGCAAATTCAACTTATTGCGTTGCTGAATGTCGGTTTTCTCACGACGACTGATGTTGGGGATTGGCGATGAACCTGAGTTGAACACCGATCCCTGATACGCCGCCGGTAGAAATCCGTTGCCGAAGTTGTCCAGGCCGCCGGGCGGAATGAGTCCCCCATTGAGGACAACAAAGCCCGGGAGATTCTGGTTTTCGCTCCCCAGGGCATACCCAACCCACGCCCCCATGCTCGGTCGACCTTGGAGTCCACTACCAGTGTGGAGGAAGTAATTCGCAAAGGTGTGTTCGGGGAAATTCGACACCATGCTTTTGACAACGCATAACTTGTCGACATGTTTGGCGACGTGCGGGAACAAATCGCTGACCCAAGTCCCACTTTCGCCGTATTGTCGAAACTTCCACGGCGACTGCAGGATCTTGCCAATGTTGTCAAACTGCGTGGGTTGCAGTTTCCCAATGGCTTGCCGGGGGTCTTGACCGTTGTATTTCGCCAGCGCCGGTTTGTAATCGAACGTGTCGACCTGGCTCGGCCCGCCGTCCATGTACAAATAAATGACGCTCTTCGCTTTCGGGGTGAAATGCGGTTCCTTGGGCGCCAGTGGCGAAACCGGTTGGAAACGCGAGTCGGCTTGGGCATCGTCGGCCAATAGACCGGCGAGTGCGACCGTGCCGAAGCCATTCGCGCAGCGTGAGAGCATCTCACGACGTGAAAACGGCTGCGACATGAAATTTCGACAATGCATGGCGAGTGTTCCAATTCGATGCGGCGGAGCCACGCGATTAGTGAATGTAGACAAAACGCTTCATGTTCAGCAGCACATGGCAAAGGTCTGTCCAAACTTGCAACTTGTCGGCGTCCGGGTCGTGGGTTTTCGCCTGGACTTCCAAGAATTGCGAGATGTTCGCCAGATCGGTGGGTGTTGCCTCTCGAGAAAATGCTTCCTGGAAGGCCGCTTGAATGCGTTCTTCCCTTGTCGAGTTCTCGTTGAGCAATCGTTTCGCCCAATGACGCGACTGTTCGATCACAAATTCGTCGTTCATCAGCATCAGTGCTTGAGCCGGCACGTTCGAGACCGTGCGGTGCCCCATAGTGCTAAATGGTGACGGAAAATCATAAGTCGTGAGCATCGGCGTCAGAAAGTTTCGTCGCACTTCCAGATATATACTGCGACGATTGTGACCGTTGACCGGACCGCTTTTTCCCGGTCGACCACGTCCTTGCATGAATGGTGTGAGATGCACCGGCACACTCGGGCCAAACTGCTTAGAATCAAGCTGTCCGGAGACGGTGAGAATCGCATCCCGAATCGACTCGGCCGGCAATCGCCGAATGTTCTGCCGCGATAACCATCGGTTGTCCGGATCGACTGCATCCGCACCCGACTGCGGGTGACTTGCCTGTCGATACGTGGCGGACAGCACGATTTTTCGAATGGTATGTTTGATCGACGAACCGTTTTCACGAAAGTCATTCGCGAGCCAATCGAGTAACTCCGGATGCGACGGTGGTTGGCCCATCACACCGAAGTCGTCTACAGTCGCTACGATCCCACGACCGAACAGATGATGCCACAACCGATTGACGAGCACTCGTGCGGGGAAGGGGTTCGACTCGTCCAGCAAACGTCTCATCAACGTGAGCCGTCCACTTCCATCAGGGCCACGAAACGTATGTCCTTGCACTGCATTTTGATCCTCACCGGCGATTGCGATCAAGAATCGACGAGGGACGACGTCGCCCAGGTTCGTGTGGCTGCCTCGGATGAAAACGTGTTCGTCTTCCGCGGTGCCATCGGCGGCAGCGAGGACTAAATCGGGAGCGGGTAGCGCAGATTCAAGTTTTCGCCGGTTCTCCCAAAACGGTTTCAGCGGCAGCGGCGAGTCATTCAAAATCCCGGCTTCGATCATTTCGTTGATGGTTTGCACAATGACGTGATCACTAGGTTGCGGTGTGCTTCGCCAGTTATTGACACCTTTTGCCCATTTCTCTGCGAGTTCTTCGGCCATCTTGGTTGGTCCCAAGTGGTAGCTGGCACCGCCAAAATGTGAGTTGTAGTTCTCCAACATGCCGTCGTTCGAAAGCCAGACCTGACTTCCCGCACTGAATTCTCCATCACCGTCATCGAGAATTTCCAGATAGGCTTTGTGTCCACGATAGGCGCTGCTGTTTAGCGTGATCCACTGCCACTTGCCCTTAGTGTCGATGTTGCTAACGCGTGTGCCACCGAATAGCAGGCTGCTGAACGGCTCCATTTGGTAGCCATCAATGATCAGCCGCACGGTCACTCGACGACCGTTCAATCGAACCTGGACTTTGTCGTGCGTCAGCTCAAACGTGTGTGTGCGAAGTTGCTTTCGAAGCCGGTTGCTCAACGATCCGCTGTGGTACACGTAAGGCTCGACAAACCGGAGCCGATCTCCTGACAAGTCCCAAAAGGCAGTCTGCCGACTCAGCCAGCCATTGGGTAAAAACCAATATGCCGAAGCCAGGTCCGTATCCGCTCTTGTCGGTCTTCGACCGGTTATTTCGATGGAGTTCCGTTTCCACCTTTCGGCGTGCTGTTTGAATTGTTCATCGTTGCTACGGACGATATTGGCCAATGCCGAGAACGGGTGCGCGATGTCCTTTGCAAGTTCCGGGTTCAAAAACCGGAGCCATGCTTTGAGTGTTTCCGCAGGAACGTTGGCATCATCCGCCGCTGTTGTGATCGCAGCGTCGGCGGGCATTTCACCGGATTTGTCATCGCTCTGTTTCCAGGCGTCACGGGCTGCGGTGAGATAACGAGCGACTTCGTCGGGTTTGTTGATACCGCCTAACCACTGATCGTTCTCGGTCAACCACTTCTCGCCGGCAGTCGCCAACTGCTTGAGTTTTTCAACGACGTTTGCGGTTTGGCCGTGATGATCTAACGCGGCGTCCGCTTTGCGAGTTCCCTGGAGAAAACCGGCGAGGGCGTAGTAATCGGTGGTGGGGATCGGGTCAAACTTGTGATCGTGACAGCGGGCACACGCGACGGTCAAACCGAGGAACGTCTTCGAGAACACGTCGATTTGATTTTCCACCCGCAGCGTTTCATCCCCGCGTACATCGGTCGGCGCGTGCGTTGCTTCGTGTAGAAACCAAAAGCCGGTGCCAATCACGGATTCGTTGAACTTCTCGGTCGGATGCAGACGCGGCTTGGCTAACAAATCGCCTGCGATATGCTCACGAACAAACTGATCGTAAGGCACATCTGCGTTGAACGCCCGAATGAGATAGTCCCGATACTTCCAGGCGTTGTGAATCGGGTAATCGAACTCGTGGCCGTGTGTCTCGGCGTACCGCACAAGGTCCATCCAATGCCGTGCCCACTTCTCGCCAAAGTGCGGAGAAGCCAACAATTCGTCGACCAAGTTTTCATAAGAGTTGGACGACTCGTCATCGAGAAACTCTTGCAACTGCCTGGGCGTCGGTGGCAACCCGATCAAATCAAAATACAATCGCCGAGCCAGCGTTCGGCGGTCGGCCATTCGCGACGGATTGAGTTTACGGTTCGCAAGTTTCTGCAGCACGAAGTGATCGATCTCGTTCTGCGGCCAACCGGCTGGCAAATTGTGTTGTGTGATCTCGGGGACGACGGGCTTCTGAATCGGTTGCCAGGCCCAGTGAGCGGCTTTGCGAGCTTTCCAATCAAATTTTTCCACCTGTTTCGTCGCGGTTGGGGCAGGTTCATCCGGCCAGGGAGCGCCAAGTTTCACCCACTTCGCAAGAGCCTCAATTTCCGACGCCTTCAACTTCCCACGCGGCGGCATCTCGAACGATTCATATCGGATAGCCTGAATCAGTTGGCTTTCATCAGGTTGACCGAGTTCGATCGACGGACCGGAGTCGCCGCCCGTCAATGCCCCATCGCGACTATCGAGGTACAAACCACCTTCGAGACGTTTTGCACGATGGCTATGACATTCGTAACAGTGCTCGGCCAATAACGGACGGATTTGCTTTTCGAAGAATGCCAAATGCTGCGACGAAAACTCGGCCGAGAACACAACGTCCGAACACAACCAACCGGGCCAGTAGAGGGAGATTGCGATCAGTGTGCCCAGTGAACTACGCATCATGCGGAGACCTTTCGATCGCGAACTGATTGAATTCTGAATCGGAAATCTGCAATGTATAACATTGAATGACAGGGGAAAAGCCCTCGGTTGGGCTTCCGATGCCTGTAAACACTCATACAAGGTTGACGCTCATGCAACGCTTGCTACTCACCTTTGCTCTTTTGGCAGCACTTTCCAGTGCGGATTGGTTACTGGCGGCCGATAATCCTGCCCGCCTCAAAGATGCGATTCAAGACACCCATGCCGACGGTGAAGACTGGTGGGTTTACAACGATCTCGAGACAGCCCGTGAAATCGCGCGACGAGAGAACAAGCCGCTGTTCGTCACATTTCGCTGCGTGCCCTGTAAAGACTGCAAAGCATTCGATGCAGAAGTGGCCGCTGGCAATGAACAAGTCGAAGAACTGGCACGGAAAGAGTTCATCCCCGTGCGACAGGTCGAAATGAAAGGCGTTGATCTTTCGCAGTTTCAGTTCGATTACGATTTGAACTGGGCGGCCATGTTCATCAATGCGGATGGCACGGTTTACGCTCGCTATGGAACGCAGAGTGCCGCCGGTGCGGATGCGTACAACTCACTTGCGGGACTGAAGACCACCATGCGACGGGTGCTGGAATTGCACAAGAACTACCCGGCGAACCGCGACGAACTTGCGGGCAAACTCGGTGAGAAAAAGCCGTACAAAACCGCCTTGCAAATGCCCGGTTTGCCGCGGAAAGATCGGTATCGTGGCGAGACCGCTCGCAACAATTGCATCCATTGCCACAACATCCACGACGCCGAACATTTCCACGCCATTTCCACCGGCAACTATTCGCACGAAATGTTGTGGCGGTGGCCTTTGCCGGATCAAGCGGGAATCGTTATCGATCCGAAAGACGGTCGCAAAATTGCCAAAGTACGCCCCGATTCTCCCGCTGCTGATGCTGGATTGAAAGCCGGTTCCAGCATCACGCACATGGACGGTCAAGCAATCACCTCGATCGCCGATATGCAATGGGTTCTACACAACAAACCGAATAAAGACGTCGAGGTGACGATTCAAACGGACAACGGTCGTCAACATACTGTTGCGCTCGAAGCCGGATGGAAAAAGAACGACATTTCCTGGCGTGGTTCGTTGTATTCGCTGCCACCCCGACTCAATGTTTGGCTACCTGAAGTCACCGAAGGCAAGAAACGCCAACTCAAGTTGCCCGAAGATTCCAAACCGTTGGAAGCCCGTTGGATCAATCGCGGTGAGAGTGGTGGTAAGAAAGCGTTTGACGCCGGCTTGCGAGTTGGCGACGTCATTACCGAGATCGACGGTGAGCCGAACAAACTTTCCACGCTAGAGTTTCAAGTGTGGCTGAAACTCAACCGGAAACCCGGGGACGTCCTGCCTGTTACCGTTCTCCGGAATGGCAAGAAGCAGGACCTCAGAATCCCGTTAGTCGAGTAGTGCCATTACAGGTTGGTCAGGGGAATGACGGAAGCGAGCAGTAGCGTCATCGCCATACTGGTGAAGCCGAGGACGAGCAATAACGGCGTCCAACTTTTCAAGGCTTCCGTTTCCGTCAACCCGCCCATTTTGGCAAAGATCCAGAATCCGCTGTCGTTCATCCAGGAGCCAATCAGCGAACCCGCACCAATCGAAGTTGCAATATAAACCGTGTTAAACGGCAATTGCGCATCACTAACGATCGCAGCAAGCATACTCGAACCGACAATCATCGCGGCCGTGCTCGATCCCTGAGCGACTTTCAACAAGGCCGCCAATCCGAACCCGAGAAATAACAGTCCATAGCCGCCTGATCCCGAACCCCCAAACATTCCCTGAATCGCGGGACCGATTTCTGCTGCTTTCAGCATCTCCCCAAACGCTTTTCCCGCAGCGGTGATCAAGATGATCACGCCGGCACTCATCAACGCAACTTCCACGATCTTCGCGAACTCTTCCCGACTTGGGCCACGAGTTTTCAAGACGAGCAACATCGCGATTGCCGTCGAGATCATCAATGCAAAGTTCGGATTTCCAACGACGGATGTGTAAAACGTTGCGTCTACCCAGAATCCCGTCGGGTCGGTTCCGTTGGCTTCCGCTGCCGTCAGGGCCGGTTTCGCCATTGTGGTCGCGATCGTATTACAAGCAATCAGCACCACTGGCAACAACACAGGGAGTAAAGAAACGAACAGTCCCGGCAGTTGTTCATCGGACAACGGTTCCTGCTCTTCGACATCGCTGAGTGTCCGCAGCGGGATCTCCATTCGCTTGTCTAACCAGCGGGAAAATGCGATTCCCATCACGGCTGCCGGCAACGCCACTAACGCCCCGATCCCCATCATTAACCCTAGATCGACGCCCAACGAACTGGCCATTACTAGCGGTCCGGGAGTTGGCGGAACCAATGTATGTGTGATCGCACCGCCGGCAGCGATTGCCAATATACACAAAAGATAATTCTTGCCCGTCCGTTTGTAGAATGACCGAGCCAACGGCACGAGCAGATAGAACACCGTATCGAAGAACACAGGCACGGCGAGCACATATCCACTCCCCATCAATGCCCACGGCGATCGCTTTTCACCGAGTAAACGCAGGAAGGCCCGTACGATCCGGTCAGCCGCTCCACTTTCCATCATGCACTGCCCGATCACCGCAGCTAACCCGATGACAATTCCGATATCGGCGGTTGCTCCTCCAAAGGCTCGGGCAATCCGGTCGATGGAATCGGGGAAGTCTTCCGGCTTGTTGACGCAGGCGAGTAAACTCACCACGACCGCCGAAGTCAACAAGGCGAGAAACGCATTGATCCGCAGCCAAATAATCATCCCTAAAACGACGGCAATGCCGATCGCCAGGATGACGAGCGGAGGAATAGACATGGGAAACGCTCCAAGATGATTCGTCAATGATGTGTCGGTGTGAATTGCCTCCGACTATGCGGAAGGGCTTGCGAGCATCGCATAGACGCAATCTGATCGCAAGCGAAGCGCGTAGAGTTCAAACCGAACGCAAGCGTTGATAGAATACGCCGGATTCAAGCGTGACGCCTCTAGATCGATTCGGAGCCTCCTCGGAATGCTCGTACATACTGGTAGGAATGGAAACACCATGCGAAGATTCAGTTTGGCGGGAATTCTCGTGCTGGCAGTGAGTGCTATCGCCTCGGCGGCGGAGACCTCAACACTGCTCGAGCGAATTCGTGGCGTTCAAAAACAAGGCACGGGTAACGTCGCCGCATCGGAGGCACTTCGGGAACTAGCCGGACAAGCCCCGGCGGTCATTCCAGAGATTTTGGCAGCCTTCGAAGACGCCAACCCGTTGGCAACAAATTATCTCCGCAGTGCAGTCGAAACCATCGCCGACCGGGCGGTGATCAATGACGAACCATTGCCGACGGAAAAACTGGTGGCCTTCGTCGAAGACAAGACGAACAACCCACAAGCTCGCAGCCTGGCCTACGACCTACTACAACGCGCCGACGAAGAAACCGCCGACCGGTTGGTACCAGAATTCCTGCAAGACCCGAGTGCAGAGCTACGGCGAATTTCCGTGGCAGCTCGGATTGCCGACGCCAAGAAGATCGACCCGAAAGCAGCGGCAGACAAAGCGAAGACCGTTTATCAGGAAGCCCTTTCGGGTGCGGTCGATCGGGACCAAGTGGAGGAAATTGTCGGACCACTCAAAGAATTCGGTGTCGATGTCGACCTGCAGCAACATTTCGGATTCTTGACGGAATGGAAGATCGTCGGCCCATTTGAAAACCGGGGCGGAGATGGCTTTGCGACGGTCTACCCACCAGAGAAAGAATTAGACGTCGATGCGGAATATCCGACCGAGTACGACCTTGAATACGATCAGCCAACAGTGAAATGGCAACCCGTCTCAACCGACAATGACTATGGCATCGTCGATATCCGCAAAGACCTGACGAACTGGAAAGGGTCCTGTGTTTACGCGACGACGGAGTTCTTTAGCGACGCACCACAGACCGTGCAACTCCGCTTGGGCACGCCGAACGCTTGGAAATTGTGGGTCAATGGAGAGGAACTTTTCGCTCGCGAGGAATACCATCGAAGCACCCGAATGGATCAGTACCGAGTCCCTGCCAATTTCAAAGCCGGTCGGAATGTGATTCTTCTCAAGGTTTGCCAGAACGAGCAAACCCAAGACTGGGCTCAAAACTACCAGTTCCAAATCCGCGTGAGTGACGGTGCCGGCAGTGCGATCCTCCCTTCAGCAAGTCCGAAGTAATTTGCGTGTTTCCTGGTCCTCCCAATTGCAGATTCCCTCTCAAAGGAACAACCTCATGCGAAACCGCATTTGCTTGACATTGATGATCCTGTCCGTGGCAACCGTCGCCCATGCTGATTGGCGACAATTCCGCGGCAACGCGGTCGATGGTGTCGCGGAAGATTCGAACGCACCGGCTTCACTCGATGACACGGCTTGGCAAATTGATCTCCCAGGACGGGGTTTGTCCGGTCCGATTGTCGTCGGGAACAAGGTGTTCGTGACCGCCAGTAGCGGACCGCAGCAAGACAAGATACACGTCTTGTGTTTCGATGAAGAGTCCGGCGACCAACTTTGGGAACGCAAGTTCTGGGCAACCGGTCGAACCGGCACGCACGACAAAATGTGCAACGCCACACCGACCCCTTGCAGCGACGGCAAGCACGTGTTCGCGTTCTTT
This sequence comes from Thalassoroseus sp., assembly GCF_984380535.1. Taxonomy (NCBI): domain Bacteria; kingdom Pseudomonadati; phylum Planctomycetota; class Planctomycetia; order Planctomycetales; family Planctomycetaceae; genus Thalassoroseus; species Thalassoroseus sp. The sequence goes on along the minus strand of NZ_CFHRBF010000010.1, from coordinate 227,020 downwards.
TCGTCGAACGATTTGATCGCGTTGGACCTGGACGGCAATCTCATGTGGTACCGCGGTTTGACGTACGATTATCCCAACGCGAGCAACAGTCTCGGGATGTCTTCGTCGCCCATCGTAATCGACGAAACTGTCATCTGTCAGGTCGAAAGCGATGCGGAAGCGTTTGCAGTTGGTATCAACGCGACGACTGGCGAAGAACGATGGAAAATCGAACGCCCCCGGAAAGCCAACTGGACTTCACCGTGCGTGTACGCGGCTGACTCTGATCATCCACTCGCGTTGTTGCAATCTTCGGACGGTCTGACGGCTGTGGAGCCGAAAACCGGCGAAGTTGTGTGGAACTACAGCGACGGCGCCTCCACAATTCCGTCGTCCGTGGTGGCGGCCAATATCATTTACGTCCCTTCCAACGGGATCACAGCGTTGAAACCGATCGCGGAGAGTTCAGCACCGGAGATCACATGGCAAGAAGGTGGGTTGTCACCATCGACACCGAGTCCATTGGTCTATGAGGGACGTATTTATACGGTCAACCGCAGTGGTGCTCTGACGTGTGCAAACATCGAAACCGGCAAACGCGAATGGCAACTCCGCCTGCGAGGACCATTCAGTTCCAGTCCGATCGCTGCCGCTGGAAAGTTGTACTTCTTCGGAGAGCGTGGGGATGCCCAGATCGTGGAACCGGGTGAGAAACGTGGCGAAGTTGTTTCCGAACGCAAATTCGAGGCGACTTTCCTCGCCACCCCCGCTATCAGTCAGGACGCAGTGTTCGTCCGCAGTGACGAGCACCTCTGGAAAATCAAATAATTGGATGATGAAGAAACTGGTTCAACAAGATATGTCTGACGAAGGTGTTGCGATTGCTCAACAACAGCCCCCCACCGAGGATCTCAGTCCTTGGTTTCACACACTCTACGATTACGAGTACCCACTTGATTGGTCCACGGTCTTCGGCAACGATCATCCCGTGGAGATCGATGTCGGCTGCGGTCGGGGCTTGTTCGTGGTGACGGCGAGTGAAGCCAATGCCGACGTCAATTACCTGGGAGTCGAAGTCGACTACCGAGAGGCTCGTCGCGGAGCGAAACGCCTTAAGAAACGCGAACAACCAAATGCGCGTATTATCGGCGGAGATGTGGAAACGTTGTTCCGCAAGTACGTGCGTCCGCAGTCGGTCGATGCAGTACACGTCTACTTCCCCGATCCTTGGTGGAAACGCAAGCACCGCTCCCGACGCGTGTTCAACGACAAATTTCTCGATCTCGCCGTGCGGGTCTTGAAACCTGAGGGTTTTCTGCACTCTTGGACCGATGTCGAGGAGTACTTCGGCGTAATTACATCACTCGTCAACCACGATTCGCGGTTCCAGAGTCTTCCGACTCCCGTCGAGAAAACACCCGAACACGACATGGATTACCGCACTAGTTACGAACGTAAGAAACGCAAGGCGGGTTTGCCGATTTATCGTGCCCAGTGGCAACTCAAAAGCGAAACGACTTAACCGGAACATCCGAAAATGAAGCTTGAACACTTAGCACTGAATGTTCCCGAACCGAACGAAATGGGACGTTGGTACGTTTCGCACCTCGGGTTGACCGTCAAGCGTAAACAAGTCGAGCCGCCGTATGGTCATTTCTTGGCAGATGACAGTGGCACGGTCATGATCGAAATTTACCGCAACCCCGACGCGGACATGCCGGATTATCAGGCTCTCGATCCGTTTGCGTTTCACCTGGCGTTTGTATCGAACGACGTATCCGCCGACACCAAACGCTTGGCGGACGCCGGCGCCACGGTTTACCGGGACCCGCAAGACGTGGGCGGCGGCGATGAAGTTTCGATGCTCCGCGATCCTTGGGGCGTGCCCATTCAACTTGTGAAACGCGGTCAAGCGATGATTTGAGTTGGCATCAAACGCTAATGAGAATCGTTCTGCCAACGCCGCTTGAAGACCAGCCAAGCGGCTAGTCCAACCGTGGTACCGATCACATCTGCGATCCAATCCCGCCAATCTCCAGTGCGGGTCGGGATTGGAATCTGCAGCAACTCGTCGAGCATCGCGTAGCAGATACAAACCAGAAAGATCTTCCAGCTGGCTTGCCAACTGTCGATCGTCATCAAAGCGGATAACAAAAACGCAAGTCCGGTGTAAATTCCCATATGCACGACTTTGTCCGCATGCGGGAAAGATGCACCCGTGTCGGGAAAGGGAAGGTGTGTCAGCAAGAACACACCAATCCAGTAAGTGATTAAACCCCACTTAAGCCAGACCGACCGTTGCGGTGAGTTGTCGTCCGGTGTTTCCTCCATGCTCGAACTCATCGGACCCGATTCAGATCAAATTCTTCGCCCCCGTTGTAAGTGCTGATCGCTTCCAACACTGTGGGGTCGATGTCTTTGGAAATGGCACGCACACTCCCGTCGACAAAGCCAGCGTTCATGATGCTTGGGAACGGCGAACCGATCCCGTCTGGGCCGTCGATATATGGTTGCTGTTTGAAGCCGCGGACTGTCGCCGATCCACCGGCCAACCATGACCCGTAAGGCTCGACGGCTTCGGTAATCATGAGTGTCGCGGCCGTGCCATCACCGGCTGAAATGTCGTCGAGCGAGACTTTTCGGTTGTATCCGAATACACCGGCACGTGGATGCTTCGCCGGCAGTGTTTCGCAGTCTTTGCCGTAACCGGCAATGCCCACATAGTTTGTCGCACCGAATGTTTCAGTGGTCACCGCAGCGGGATTGATAAACGTGGGAATCTGCACTTCGGAAAACGGTTTATTGGCGTCGGAGTCCCACGCTTCCGCCTGTTTGAGTTCTCGGAAGATGGCTTGTTGTTCGATGTTCGCCAAGATTTGAACAAGCCAACTCAGGCGTTTTTCCGGTTTCAGATCGTCATTGGGAATTGTGCCGGTTGGGAGTTCACCGGCATGGCTCGATGCAAAGTTCATGACGGCAAGGGAAATATTCCGCATGTTGTTTTGCGACTGCGTCCTACGAGCGGCGGTTCGCGCGGCCTGCACCGCTGGCAATAACAATGCGACGCCCACCCCAATGCCGCCCACAATCAACACTCCCGACGGGTCCGCAGCAGCTCCGCGTGAAAGATAATGATAGCCACCATCAACCTTCTCGACCGTTGTCATCGTCGGAAACAACGCCTGAACCACCAGTTCCGCTGGGGGAAAATCGGCGATGTCGAGTGGAACGTCCACGTCATCTCCGAAGAGTCCCGACTCCCGCAGTCCGAATTTTGCGAGACCGGCAATTGGGGGCAACAAACCGCTGACGACTTCATACGCCGGTCGGATATCTAATCCCGACATGCCTTGGAAATTTTTGGGGAGATTCTTCGTCGTCGCTTCGGGTAGGTCCGAAGCGGACCAGTGCGGCAGCTTCCCTTCTTGTCGCAGGAAGAACGCTTCGACAGTCTGAGGAATATTGCCCACGACCAGCCAATCATCGCTCACTGAGAACGAAACGATCGGCGAATCCTGTCCGGGTACCAAACCCATTGATAACGACGCGATTTCACGCCCACGCACGTTTGACTCATGGAGTCGCACGATTCCATTGGGAATTTTCGTTACTAGCGAACGGAGCATGCTCCGCAGTCCCGAGCGGGCTTTCTGAGGATCTTTCACAGAAATGGCGGACGCGTAGGCTTGGCTGAAAGTGGATTGATTGCCATCAAGATAGAAACAACTCTTGTCGCCCAATCCAGCCAGGAAGTCGCGTTGCAAATCGAAGCCGACACCATCGACCGCTTCATTCAGGAATTGCTCGACTTGTTGTCGAGGTTCGTCGGGAAGGAACTCGATCAGTTCGCGAGTCAACTTGACCGTTGCAGTTGACATAGCAGAAAGATCGACGGATGCCGCTTGAAATCGGCTGACATTGGCCGGCAACTTCGGAAGGTCGGCCAGCGTCAGTTTGCCGCTGGGAGCGTTCATCGCAAACAGCCCGCGGGGTTCGCCGGTGTATTCCACAAATGTGTCGGACCAGATCGCTTCGCCGTCGATACCGCATTGCACGATGGTGGCACCGAGCCCGTCAAAACCTAACACCGACAACAAATCACCCACTCGACGTGGTTGACCATTGGCATCGGGAGCGGAACCGGGAATCGCGATCCGCGAGACCAATTGCAAGACCTCGTCGAATTCGAACCAAGCCAAATTAGTCCGCGTGAACGACTCGGGACGTTGGCCGTACTTCTTCCAAAGCGGGTGTGTCTCCAAGTTCTCGGCCGCCCCAGAAGAGACAGCTGCGACTTGTCCGACGGCGTTGATTCCCGTTGTGATCACCAAGTGGGAGCCCTTCGTCCACCAGCCCACTTCAATCCCAGGAGTGTTGGGGACCGGGATGATTCCCGAGGTGACTTCCTGTCCGGAGACCTCTTTCGTGGTGAATTCGATCCCTTCCTCTGCTGCGAGGGCCTGAATTGCCGGTCCGATCACACGTTCCAACTCGGCGGCTTCGTGAAGCACTACCGTCAAATTGGGGATCGGTGGACCGGGCGGTCCGGGTAACGAAAGAGCAACCGATAACCCGTGCTGCTCAATATGACGTAACGATCGCAAGATCGGATTAGCGGCAGGTCCGATCTTGCTCAACGTTTCCACAAATGCCTTGCGAATTGTGGGCATCAATCCGGATTTTTCGAAGGCTTCGTACGCGGCGGTTTGCTGATACGCTTGGCGATGAGCTGCCGCCCCGTCACATTGGGTGAAGAAAATCGCTCTGGCGGGGATCAGCGACTGGGGTGAAACTTTTTCGCCAGCCGCGGTCTGTCTCGTGGCGTTCGATTGCTGGGCGAACGGTGTGGTACTACTCCACACCAGCCCAATCAAAGCAACCGCCAAACATGTCCAGGCGATTCGAGACTGTGAACCTGTCATGATGTCTGCTCCCTGTTAACTCGCGAATTGGCCCGTTCCGGGACAGTTGCCTATCGACGCCGATGATAGCGAATTTTTCGTCGGGTGGTACAATCCGATGAAACTTTGTTTCCACAGCACCGCGATCGTATGACCGTCTTATGGAGTTCAAGGAGTAGCTATGCCCAAGCGAAAGTCGCAAGATAGTTCGGAGTCCGTAGACGATGTCGATTTCGCGATTTCCGTACCTGCCGGCAGTGACGGAACAGTAACCGCTCGAAAAGCCGGTGGCATTGCCGACTTGGAACTCTCCATTTCGCCCACGGTTTTGGGCGAAAAGAAAGCGATGCAGAACCTTAATAAAGCCGTCAATTTGGCACTCAAGTCGGACTTCATCGAAACGGACCTCGACGAGATCTACAAGGGTGCCCGGATCTACGACGGTGCTGTGCGGATCATGCACGTGGACTACATCGGACTTGGCGACGGAATTTTCGCAAATGTCGGCAAGACCGCCCGGTCGTTTTCCCTGACGTTCAAAGGTCCAGACGCCGGTTCACCGGAAGGTAAAGAACTGATTGAAGAAAATGGCGGCGGGGCGATTAGCGGCGTCCTGAACTTGCTGGGTCGGAAGCTCAACTTCTTGCAGGAGTTTGAAGACAAGGTCCCGATGTATACCGAGCAGATGCTCGACCGACTGGAAGCGAAACGTGTCATCACTGATTGGAATCGCGACGAGTGGGAAATCGGCACGACTTTCATCGGCCTCGATATTATTCTCACTCCGCGCGTGGTAAACGAGGAAGACGTATAACGCCAGCACCGTTCCGCAAAGTCGGCTTACTAGCTTATTCGGCGACAGCCGGTGGAAACGACTCCACATGGGCTGCCGGCTGCGGGGCGTGTCGAGGCGAGACAGCAGGCTTCTGGGTCAAGTCCCCAAAATCCCCCATCTCATCAACGAGTTGTTGCAGTTCCTGAATATAGGATTCCAGACGTTGTAGTTCTTCGAGTTCCCGGTCGAAGTCGACATTCGACCGCTCTCGATAACCCTGACGAATAACTCCGCGAGTGTTGGACGCAGAAAGGGGCACCGTGTTCTGGCTAGCCGCGTACAACGACTGACCAAGCGGCGTCAACGACTCTGCGGAGACGTTGACCAGTTGGATTCGTCCGCAGCTGATCGACGCTTCGCTTTGCGGCGTTTCTGCAACGTCAACGGTGCCATCGGTGTGAACTGTCAACTTGTGACAGTCTGCCGGAATCACAATGGGCGGTTCGAACTGCCAGAATGTGTTTCCGATTCGCATTCCCAACACGCCATCTTCTTGGGTCATCCGCACATTGCGTGTCAAACTCACGTCGTCACCGGATCGCAACTCAAACCACTCCGGCCCGTCGACTGCCAAGTCCCACATCGAAGCAGACTTCTCGAGTTGCCCCAGTGACACGTCGACTCGCGTTTCTGCGAGAGCACCACCGGATCCAAGATAAACCTTTGCCGAGGGCGATTGGTAAGCGGTATCTTGCCAGACAAGTTCCAGCCGTTTGAAGCCGGGCGTCATCGAATTGACGAGATTGTTCGCCAACACCCGATGGGCCAAACGCAGGTCCCGGAGACTGGTTGCAATCACCTGGGTCGATTCGCTGACAGTCGACGATGGCATCGGCGACAAACTCTTTGCCGGCTCGGGAAGGAACAGCGGATCTGGCGGAAGAATCGCCGGGTCCGGCAGGTCGAATTCGCCGAGGGAACTTGGAGGGGAGAAGTCGATAGCCCGTCGAAGTTTCAGGATCTCACGAGCCGCGTCGATAGGAAGGTCTTTCAATTCCGAACGCCAGACATCCATTTCTGCAGGTGTAGGATCGGCGATCTCTTGTCGGATCAAATCGTCAACCGGGGAGGGGTCTTCGATAAATTGCAGGTCGTCTGTCGGTGGTGGAACCAAGTGGTTGGGTGGAATGGCTGACGGAGACAACTGAGGTGGAGCTTGCGCAACGATGACGTCTTGGGCATTCGCAGAACTCGCATCCTCGACATCAAACAGTGCCAGTTCACACGCATCTTCCGCGACAATCTCCACAGGGTCCGTTGCGGGAACGGCCAGTTCGGTCGCATAGACTTCATGAGTCGTGGGCTGTGTCGGATGCGGGCGGCTACTAATCAAAACCGCCAACGCGAAACCGGCCAGCATGCTCAATGGGTATCCAACCCGGTGCAACATCCGTGACATCGCCATCATAAACCCCCGCGTGAGAATCTCCGTATTCCGCATGGGGCAGAAGATAGCGGGAATCGGGCGATTTGGGCAAGATCAGTCAATTATTCACTGATGGCCAAGATGAGCTCACCGAGTTCCTACAAATTCTCAGGACACGTGAACGGGACGTTCGTCGAAACTCATGGATCGAAAATCTGTTACTCCGAGAGTTTCGGTTTCTTCCGTAATGACTTTCGTTGAGAACGCTGCTTTTTGGCTTTGATGCGACGTTCCTTCGAGGCTCGGGAGGGTCGTGTTCGCTTACGTCGTTTCGGCGGATCGACCACGCTGTCGATCATCTCGCTGAGTTTATCGTAACAATCACCCACATTCCGGGCTTGATCACGATACCGCTCGCTGGTGATAAGTAGCTCACCTTCGTTGGTCATGCGTGATCGCCACTGTTGCACAAACCGATCCCGAATACGCTCCGGCAGGCTTTCCGATTCGCCGACCGGCCAGCGAAGTTGAACCTTCGTGGCGACTTTGTTGACATTCTGACCACCCGGTCCGGAACTTCGCACAAAAGTCAGTTCAAATTCCGTTGTCGGAATCTCGAATCCGGGACGGACAATCACTGTTGGATCATCACGGGTATGATTATGTCGAGGCATGACGTCGATCTTTCCAGTTGATCGGTTCGTTACGGCGAAAGTCGGTCGGAGTGGCGATTACCTATGTTCCGTTCTACACTAACGGGAACGGAATCCCACACGCGGTGACTCATGTTACTTCCTTCTATGTTCCACGTCCGCCAAAAATTCACTGCCGTTCGGGTGGACGACGTCGAAACCGAAACCACTCGGCAGATGAAATCACTCGGACTCGAGCGAATCGTTTCGCCTGGCGAGAGTGTGGCGATACCGGCGGGTAGCCGTGGGATTGCAAATATCGATGTGATTCTGCGAACGATCGTGCGTTTCTTCCAAAGTTTGGGAGCAGAACCCTTTATTGTACCGGCCATGGGCAGTCATGGCGGTGGAACGGTGGAAGGGCAAACGTCGATTCTTTCCGGTTATGGGATCACAGAGGAATTCCTGGGCGTGGATATTCGGGCGTCCATGGAGACTATGATTGTCGACCAAACACCGCAGGGCATTCCTGTCCATTTTGACCGGCATGCGTACCAGGCAGATCATGTTTTCATCTGCGGACGAATCAAACCGCACACCGGGTTTGTCGGCGAGATCGAGTCCGGCCTGCATAAAATGATGCTCATCGGCCTCGGCAAACATGAGGGTGCAAAGATTTACCACCGGGCTATTCAAAGCTACAGTTTTATGGAGATCATTCAGTCTGTCGCGGAAATCGTGCTGCAGAAGTGTGGTGTGATCGGTGGGCTGGCAATTGTCGAGAATGCTTACGATCAGACAGGCTTACTGGAAGCGGTTGCTCCACAGAATTTCCAAACCCGCGAACCGGAGTTGCTGAAGTTATCCCAGCAATGGTTGCCTCAGCTGCCGTTTCGAGAAGCCGATCTGCTAATTGTCGAGCGAATCGGCAAAGACATCTCGGGCACGGGGATGGATACGAACATCGTTGGACGCAAGTTCAACGATCATGTCGCAATGGATGGTGACAATACCAAGATCAAACGGATTTTCGTACGTGCGTTGACGGAAGCCACTCATGGCAATGGAACAGGGATTGGAATCGCTGAATTTGCCAGTCGTCGTGCATTGGACCAGGTGGATTGGAATATCACTCGCATTAACGCCATCACCGGCGGTCATCCGACCGCAGCCATGACACCGTTGGCGTGGGATTCCGAACGAGAAACCCTTGAACATGCGTTACAAACCGTTGGATTGGTCGAACCGCACGAAAGTCAGATTATACGGATTCGTGACACCCTACATCTGGACGAAGTGTGGGTCAGCGAGGCATATTCTCACGAGCTTTCAAGTCGCACCGATCTCGAAGTCATTGACGGACCAACACCATTGGCGTTCGATGCGGCAGGCAATCTCGAAGCCATTGAAACTTGAAAGCTCATCAAATCTTAACATTGGGGCTATTGAATAATCTCGGTCACCCGATAGTCTGTCGGTCGTCTGGACGAGACGCACGATGAACTTTCACACCGATGGATTCGGTCGGCAACCCACATTCTCCCGAAAGACGTTCCATGAAATCCCCTATGACTCCCCGTTGGGCCAGCGCGTTGCTTGCTGCCGCCCTGATTCTTCCCGCTTTTGGCTGTAGTGGTAGCTCGACTCCCGAAGGAGAAAATGGCGGAGACGGCAGCCTCAAGGAGAACCTGAAAGGTGAGATCACCATCGACGGCTCCAGCACCGTCGCTCCGATCAGCAGCAAAGCGCAAGAGAAGTTTGCGGAAGCATACGATAATGTCAACGTCTTGGTGAGCATCACCGGCACGGGCGACGGATTCAAACGGTTTGGCGCTGGCGAAACCGATATCTCGGACGCTTCCCGCCCAATCAAACCTTCCGAATTCAAGCTCTGCCAAGAAAACAAGATTGAATTCATCGAAATTCCCGTCGCCTACGATGGTCTGACGATCGTCGTCAATAACGATAACGATTGGGTCGACCAGATCACCGTTGAGCAACTGAGAACGATTTTCGGTGCGGACACCGCCCCTAAGACTTGGAAAGATGTCGACCCGAACTGGCCAGCCGAACAAATCAAAATCTTCGCTCCTGGCACCGAGTCCGGAACATTCGACTACTTCAACGAAGTCGTGCTCGAAGATGCCAAAATGCGGAGCGACATCGCCCCGAACGCCGACGACAACGTGATCGTCAACGGCGTCAAAGGCAACAAGGCTGCAATCGGATTCTTTGGCGCGTCTTACTACTTCAACAACGAAGGCGACCTCAAGGCATTGGCCGTCGTCAACCCAGAGACGGACGAAGCTGTGAAACCATCAGCCGAGACCATCGAAAACGGCACCTATGCACCATTCAGCCGTCCGCTGTTTATCTATGTCAAAAAGAAGGCTTTGGACCGGCCAGAAGTCGGACTGTTCGTGAAATTCTACCTCGAACACGCAGCCGAAATGGCTTCCGACGTCTACTACGTTCCGTTGCCGAAAGACCTCTACGAAGCCGCCAAGAAAAACGTAAACGGCAAGAAAACTGGAACCCATTATCTGACCGAGGAAGGCGAAAAACGGAAAGGGTCCTTGAAAACCCTCTTCGTGGATGAAAACCTCGTCTCCGAGCTGGACTAAATGATTGGCATATTGCGGTTCCACTTTTGAGAGTGGCGTGCTATGGGGCATGCGACTCTCAAAAGTGTTTTATCTGGTTTACTTGTTATCAACCTGTGATTGGCCTTATGGCTTACGAAGTGCCGCTGCGAAAAGCAGCGAACCAACCGGCAATCAACAAGGCAAGGCAACTTCGCCAATGGCGTGAGACCGGTATTTTGACCGGACTGGTGGGAGCGGCTGGGTTCTCGATTTTCACTACGGTTGCCATCATCGGAATTCTATTCGTCCAAAGTGTCCACTTCTTCGGCATGCCGGAAGTCACTCTGAGCGAATTTCTCTTCACGTCAAAATGGCCGGTTCTCATCGGCAGCGACGATAACTACGGGATTTGGCCACTCATCTGCGGTTCGTTGCTGGTGACGATTATCGCGATGGTGGTAGCTCTGCCACTCGGTTTGGTCACTGCGATCTACCTCAGTGAATACGCACCGCGTGGATTGCGAGCCGTGCTCAAACCGACATTGGAAGTGCTTGCGGGCATTCCAACGGTGGTCTACGGATTCTTCGCTCTCACATTTATCACGCCGATGATTCTGCAAAAGATCGATCCGGCGTTTAACGGATTCAATGCGACCAGTGCAGGCATTGCAGTCGGGATTCTTTGTTTACCGATCGTCACCTCGCTGACCGAAGACGCCTTGCAATCAGTTCCCCGAAGTCTCCGCGAAGGTGCTTACGGTTTAGGGGGAACCAAGCTGGATGTCTCCGTCCGCGTGGTTGTTCCCGCTGCGTTTTCCGGTTTGATCTCAGCGACGTTACTCGCATTCGCTCGGGCGATGGGCGAGACGATGATTGTCGCATTGGCCGCCGGCCAGCTACCGCAAGTCACGCTCGATCCGCGAGACCAAATCGAAACCATGACGGGTTTCATGGTGCGAGCTGCCAAAGGCGATATCACTCACACAGGGGCTGCATACTACTCGCTGTACGCCGTGGCCGGCACTTTGTTCATTATTACATTTGCTCTGACCGTCATTGGTCAATTGATCCGACGACGCTACCGGGAGGAGTACCGATGACCCCAGCGATTCTCTCCGATCCCGAAAAACGTCAGTCCGCTCTCCGCTCGACGACAGCAAGACAGTGGAAAAACCGTCTGTTTGTCTATTTTTGTACGGTTGTCGCGGGCTGTTCGGTTCTGATTCTGTTCATTCTACTGGCGGCGATTTTCGCGCAGGGACTTCACTTCCTGAACTTGGATTTCCTCCAGCGACCCGCAAGTACCGAACCCGCTAAAACCGGCGTTTCTACCGGTCTTGTCGGCACGCTGATGGTGTGCAGCGTGTGTGCGATTTTCACGTTGCCATTGGGAGTTGCGACGGCGATCTTCCTTGAGGAGTATCAACCTCGATCACATTTCTTCCAGAAAATTCGCGGCTTTATTCAATTGAATATCACCAACTTGGCTGGTGTTCCATCTGTGGTTTACGGAATTCTGGGCCTAACGGTTTTCGTAAACCTATTCGGTCTTGCTGGGAGTCCGTCGCAGCCGGCTTTCGAGTTTGGAGCAACTCATTTCTATCAGTATTTGAATCTCGAGTCGGATGAACCCCAAATCGTGCGAATTCCGGTCGAGAACTCTGAGCAACCGCCACCGGAATTGCAGTCGGGGATGTTAGCGTACACCGGAAACGGCCGGGCGGTGAAACTGAATGTCATTTCCAGCGACGCAGACTGGCCGGACGATCCGAAACTGGCTGTTCGCACGCTACGAGTCAACGAAACAGGCGGCCTCCAAACCGACACCGAGTGGTATCACTTTCGGTTACCCTTCGGACGCAGTGTGTTGGCAATGGGCCTGACGTTGATGCTCGTCGTGTTGCCCATTCTGATCACTGCATCCCAGGAAGCACTTAGAGCCGTGCCATTCTCACTACGTGAGGGAGCGTTCGGTTTGGGAGCGACTCGCTGGCAGACCGTTCGAAATGTCACCTTGCCAGCGGCTATTCCAGGTATCATGACCGGCTCGATTATCGCCATGAGCCGGGCCATCGGCGAGGCAGCTCCGATCGTGATCATTTCCGGCGTCGCCTTCATGACTTCAATGCCCCATAGTTTGATGAGCGATACGCCTGTCCTCCCGTTACAAGTCTTTTACTGGTCGGGACAAGCCGTAAAAGAATTTCATGATGTCGCTGCTTCGGGTATTATCGTACTGTTGGGAGTGTTGTTGCTGTTCAATGCGGCAGCGGTCATCCTGCGTCAAAAATTGCAGAAGCCTTTGTCTTAACGGTCTTGATCTCCGAAAGAGTTGATTTCGATGACGACTCCGCAGCCGAACGAACCGGCCCCGAATCTCGCGACCCGGGAATCCGTCAAACCGTCCAATGGCTCCGATCCGGACTCACGATCGGCTAGCGGATTGCACAATATGTCCCAAGCGCTTCAGACCAACTTGCAAGCGCCCAGGAGTGCCGAGATCGAAGCTGCACAGGCTGTCGAGGTGCGTCGCTTCAATGCGTGGTACGGTGACTTCCACGTGCTCCACAACATCAATATGAGCATACCGGAACGTCGTGTGACGGCGTTTATTGGGCCGAGTGGCTGTGGAAAGAGCACGTTCTTGCGGTGGATCAATCGCATGAACGACACCGTCGAAGGTGCCCACGCAAAAGGTCACCTCAAACTCCATGAGTTAGACTTGCTCGATCGGCGGACGGATGTGGTGGACTTGCGTCGTCGAGTCGGCATGGTCTTTCAGAAGCCGAACCCTTTCCCGAAAACGATTTACGATAACATCGCCTTCGGACCGCGTTTGCACATGAAAGTCAGCAAGTCCGAAATGGATGAGCTTGTGGAATGGTCTCTCAAGAAGGCAGCTTTGTGGACAGAGGTGAAGAATCGCCTACACACCTCGGCCTTGGGATTGTCGGGCGGACAGCAACAGCGATTATGTATTGCTCGTGCCATCGCGATTGGTCCTGAAGTTCTGTTGATGGACGAACCAGCGTCCTCGTTGGACCCTAAAAGCGCGGCCGCGATTGAAGAACTGATCTCCGAGCTTCGCCAGGAATACACGATCGTCATCGTGACCCACAGCATGCAACAGGCCGCTCGTACGAGTGACTACACCGCGTTTCTGTATGAAGGCGTCCTTGTCGAGTTCGGCCCGACGCAAAAAATCTTCACCAACCCTGAATGTGAAGAGACCGAGAACTACATTACCGGACGTTTTGGTTGATTTCGCAGTTTCGTCTCGGTTTTGTGGTTAGGTTCTCGGCATACGACCGTCTTGAAGGTCGGATGTTGAGATTTACGATTAGGTCCGCGTTGTAGACGGTCGGCGGTTTCAGTCCGATCTGGCGACCGGATCAGGCATGACACACGAACACACTGATTTCGGATCAGCTTCGGTTGAATCCATCTATCTCAGTTTGTCGAAAGAACTTTGGGCGATCTTCTACGCGCACTGTAATGAGTCGGAGTTGGCCTACGACGCGGTTCAGGAAGTCTTTGCGCGATTGCAACAGCAGGATCGGTCCTCAATTCGAGATGTGAAATCCTGGTTGGTGAGAGTCGGTCGAAACTGGTTACGTGATTTCGCTCGTCACCGAAAGATCGCTGCCAAATCGGTCGATTTTTTAGACGGAACGCCAGCAGGCACGCAAACGGCCAGTGAAAACCTGCTTAGTCAAGAACAACACGCAATCGTCAGGCAATCTTTAGAGACGATGTCGACGGAAGATCGAACAGTGCTCGTTTACCGATATGCGATGGGATGGTCTTCGCAAAAAATTGCAGATGAGTTGAATACGTCCGCTTCAGCCGTCGACATGCGATTGTCGCGAGCACGAAAACGACTGCGTCGTCTATTGGAGCAAGCAGGGGTGGATTCGGAATGACGTCCTCTTCAGATTCGCATGGTTGGAATGATGATCAGTTGGACGATCTGCTGACGAGGTTCTACGAACAGGAAACTCCAGCATGTCTCCGTTACCAGATTTCAAGTCAGAGCGAAGTCAGCAAGTCTCCTACGGCCCAAACATCGCCGCCACGAAAACGCCGGCCGATGCTGCACGTTGTGGCTGCACTGCTTGTTCTCGCAAGCGTCTCGACTTGGCTGTGGTGGCCGTTTAAAGATTCCGGTCGTCAAACCTCTGACACAAACGAGCAGCCCACTGCGACAGGTGAACAGAAAACCGCTCCTGCAGAAACGTTGAGACGAACGGTACCTGCACGCTTGACCGGTCCGCAGATTGCTCCTTCTTCTGATATCCCGGAATGGGAGATTCAAGTTTTTCCGATCGACGAAGAGGCATTCGCTCCGGCAGATCAAATACCTGCGGTTGCCGAACCATCATCTCGCCGGTTGAACGACTGATTCGAACCACATTTCTGAGTTTCGACTTTTCATTTGTCTCCTCTCTCCCGTATGATTCGTATCACGCGCGGTCTATGCGCAGTCTGGTACGCAGCACGGCTGTCGTTTTCATTTTCATGTGGCTATTTTCTCTTTTACAGCCACAATGCCGATCGGCATTCAACTACGGGTTGTCAATTCATGCAACGGTTGACTCTTGGGATCATCACAATTGCGTTCGGCTTCACCGGATGCGATCGATTTGAAGCCGCCGGTTCGCCAAAGAATTCGGCACCGTCGTCCACTGCCGTCGCAAAAGATGTCGCAACAAAACATCCCGGATGGACGACGTCCACGACCTTGAGCGTTGCCGAAGCTTCCTGGCTCATTCCGCAGGCGGCGTCATGTCCACGAGAACAATTTCAGCAGGTTCTCGAACAGCCGCCGACTTTGCTTTCGGATATCGAAAATCAAAATCTGACCGTATTGCTACTTGCCTACGATCCCAATTTGGTTGCACAGTCGGACCCCGCTGCCCTTGATGAATTTCGCTATACAAGTCCGTTTGGCGCGAAAAAAGATGACATCGTCGAAGCCGTGTACGGCGATGGAACCCCGTCGTATGCTTCGGTCATTCGTCCGACTTATATCACGGATTGCACGTGCCGATCGGATGGGGATGAAGCGACTGGCGTGGTCTCGTTTCGGGCGGTCGGGGTCTTTGAAGGACGTTGTCGCTACACAGCGACTCGCGTGGATGGGAAATGGCAAGTCGTCGAGTTCTATCTCCCGTCCTATCAAATCCGTACTCGTCGACAAGCCGACGGCGTCTGGCGGATGGTGGAAACTCCGGTCCCGACCGGTCCACCGAGCTATTAAGTTCTATCTTGCGTTCTTGACTGCATGACCTCGTCTAAGGAACCGCATCGGCCTTCCGAATGAAAAAGCGACGCATAGGGATCACGACCAACTCTCTCAGGCAAATGGACGAGACTCAACTGGTCCGTCCGTCGGTTCGTAATCTCTGGTGTCGTCTGGTTTGAGCCGACCAACCCCGCTTCCCCCGCGACCGTGACCATCTCCAAAATGCTGGCAGGTGATGCTTCGGGATGTTGACGATAGAGGAACTTGGCTTCCTCCCAAACATTCAAGTCGGGATTGGATGCTCGGCTGTCAGTCCCCAAGGCTACTCGCACGCCATTCGCAATAAAAGTTTGCCAAGGGTGTGATTCATGCCCAAAGAATGAATGTGTTCGCGGGCAGTACACCACCGTCATGTGTTCGCAGTCTGACAAAAAATTGATTTCGTCAGCGTCGAGATAATTGCCATGGATGATCAACCCGCGATCTGCGTGGGACAACTGCCGTAATTCATCGAGTGGACGTCGTCCGCCAAACAATTCGGCCGAGAACAGCCCGAACTCTTCAAGCATCACTCGAAATTCGCCGGTTCCATCGCTCAGCAGTTCTCGCTCCGCGAGCGTTTCGGCCACATGCATGGCCACCGGTCGGGATACGTCCCTTGCAACTTGCACGATATCGCGGAGCAAATCGGGATGGACACTGTACGGAGCATGCGGACTCAGTGCGTTGATACAAGTCGAATTGTCAGTCGGATGGGCCACATGTGCACGGGCGATTTCGAGTTGATCCGCGATCGAACTGGCAGTCAAACCGAGCAACTCTCGAAAGACGACCGAACGAGAAGGTGCATCGCGATAAACCGGGAGATCTCCCGTCGTGTTGATCTCTCCGACGAGCGTGGTACCACTTCTACTAACTTCCTTCAGCCCTGCAGCGATGATCTCCGCTGTGGGCATCGTCCGCGTTCGACGGTGTTGCAGAAGTGCCCGAATCCAGCCGGTGAACGGTTCAGCAGGAGTTAAGGGAATTTCCAGATCGCTGAATTCCAGGTGCGTGTGGGCATTCACGACGCCTGCAATCAACGCAGCGTTCACGCTGCAATCGATGTCGGCAGTGTGACTCGTGGTCACATCCGAAACGTGTCCATCTTCGAAAGTGACGATCGCGTCCTCGATCGGCGACTGACCGGGAGGGAATACCCAGCGAAACCGCACACGAAATCGGTCCATCGCGAATTCTTCTTCCAGACTTCAAGAGACGCCAAGGGCCGATCGTTCCATCGGTTTCGTCGTGGAATCCGCAGCATACGGGTCGGTCACGACCGGCATCGCACGGGGATCCGACCGTTTCGAAATCAGCCAGCCGATCCCGATCGTCGCTCCAACAGCAGCGAGCATCAACAATGGCCAACGATAGGTAATGCCGTCTTCGCCAGTCTGGAAAAACCACTTCATCACCGGCGACTCGAGTGTCGCGACGACCGGCTCTGACGTCGCGTATCGAGTAATGACCACATTTAGTGCGTTGAATAGAAAGTGGAAAACGATTGGCGGCAACAGGCTCCCGCCACGGAAAGCGATGAGCCCCAGGACCAATCCCATCAGCGAGGCGTAAAAGACTTGCTGGGGAATCATGTGCATCATGCCGAAGGCAATCGCGGATAATGCCATCGCCAACCCGACTCGGCGTGACCGGCTCAAACCGCTCAGAATGAATCCGCGAAATGCAATTTCTTCACAGATCGCGGGAGCAACGGCGAATGCCAACAGTAACAGCCACAAAGGTTGTTGATCACTCGACATCGTCTGCATTGCTCGAATTACCCCCGGCGGAAGCGGCGGGAAAAACGGATCGAGCAGTGTCATTATTTCTTTGACGAGCGGATGTAGGAAGAAGGGCAGAATCGCGGCAACGCCCAGCACCGACCAGGACGGCATCCGCAGTCGAAACGTCCGTCGGAAGTCCGTCGTAAACATGACACCCATGAGCAAGGCAGGTGTCGCAACGAGGGCAACTTGCTGAATCAGCAATAACTGCAGCCCCCTGATTCCGGTTGGGTCTTGGGCACTCGCCAGGGCGGCTTGCTGCATGAACTGCATCGAGAAGAACTGCAGCATCATGATTAGCCCAAAGCAGCAAAACGCTTCCACGAACGATGGCGTCGCTTCCTTATCCCGGAATAAGTGACGCAGCCAAAGACGCAAATCGAACCGCTCGGCTTCTCGGAAGAGGACGGTTTCTTTCGAAAACTGTTCGATGGCCCACCACAACGCCAGCAAACTATAACCGACGCTCCCTAACAACACTGGCAGTGCATACGTGATTGCCAGTGTGCTCGTCGGGTCAGCGAGCACTTCTTTGAGTAGCAACGCGACCCCCACGATCGGCAAGAACACATGCAGTGGCGAAATTTCGATTCCGGGAGACAGGCAGAAGACCGTTAGTCCCATCGTCACGAGCAAAAGTGGCGTTAGATAGTATTGCCCTTCCTTTGTACTGCGGGCGAAGGTCGCGAGCGATAGACAGAGTGCACTAAACAGGCTTGCCAACGGAATCAAAAGAACAATCATCCACACGATCGCCGCGGCGGACGGGGGAGCCAAATTCCCGACTTTCTCCAGCATACCGTTCTGAGCCACCGAGGCCATATAACGGCTCGTGAACCCCATACTGGCCAGGTTCAATAAGGCCGTCGACATGCTAAAGAGCAACACCGTGAGAAACTTACCGATCACAATCTCCCCGCGTGCGGCGGGACTGATGAGCAGTGTTTCCATTGTGCCGCGTTCTTTTTCACCGGCGGCTAAGTCAACGGCCGGATAGAATGCTCCGGTAACCGCCATAATGACGAGAATCGCAGGAAAAAACTGACTCCAGACAAACGCGGACCGTTGTTTGTCCTCAGCTAAATCGACCTGAATCGGATTGACGGGTTGCGGCAGCGACTTCGGCAACGATGCTTCGACCAAGCGTTGTTCGAGGACGGCTTCCTCCCAACGATCCAGAATCCCCCGGACACGTCGAGCCGCCACCATGGACTTTTCGTCGGCACTGTTCTTGATCACATAAGGCCGGTCGTTGGAATCCAGTTCGGTCGACTCCCGAGCGGCAATCTTCTGGTTCAACTCG
Organism: Thalassoroseus sp.; assembly: GCF_984380535.1. Taxonomy (NCBI): domain Bacteria; kingdom Pseudomonadati; phylum Planctomycetota; class Planctomycetia; order Planctomycetales; family Planctomycetaceae; genus Thalassoroseus; species Thalassoroseus sp. Next base: position 208,348 of record NZ_CFHRBF010000010.1, on the reverse strand, counting down.
TGGATACGGTCGCCAAACCCTTCCGGAATCAACAGCACGACATCGGCCCCGACGGTCAGGTCCGCCAAGTCGTTCTTGAGTTTCTGAATCTGCGACTGCTGCGGGAAATGGTCGCCGCTCTCGGGATTCTCTTCCAGCCAGGTATCTTTCAGTTCGCCAAGTTCGCGGATCTGACTCACGAGTCCTCGGATGTCGGCCTCATTCGCCAAAATGCGTTTCAGCTGATCTTTTTGCTTCAACGACTTGGTCGATTCCTCGTCAGCGATCACTTGGAGGGTCGACACCTCGCTTGGTGATTCGAAATAGCGGGCGTTGAAATTGCCCTTCTGAATAAGACGAAGCTGCGGTGCAGTCGGCAAATCGTCAGCCCCGAGGACGACCACCGTGCGTGCTTGGACGTTAAACAGGAGCATCATTTGCACCATGCCTAACCCGAGCGCGGGGTACAGCAAGATCGGCAGCACCGCAACCATGAACAACGTCCGCCGGTCGCGCAATTGATCGCGGACCTCGCGGGTGAAGATCAAACGTATGTTCTTCCAACGCATCAGTCGATCCACCCTTTTCTTACCAATGTCGCATCCATCAAGTGTGTGCGTGTGGTTATTCGGTCAACGCCTTTGCGCGATCGTGCTCGGTGATGAGATCGAAAAACAACTCTTCGACATCCTGCTCATGATGTTGTTCCTCGAGTTCCTCTTTCGTTCCCATCGCCAAAATGCGACCCCGGTGAATAATCGCGATTCGATCACAGAGCTTCTCGACTTCCCGCATGATATGCGTGGAGAAGATGATGCATTTCCCTTGCTCACGAAGCATTGCGATTTGGTTCAAAACGTTCCGAGCCACGAGAATATCTAACCCCAAGGTCGGCTCGTCAAAAATGAGCACGGGTGGGTCGTGGATAATCGTTCGGGCAATCGAGACTTTTTGTTTCATCCCGGTCGACATTTTGGAACCAAGCACGTCGGAGAAATCGTGAATCTGTAGCGTATCGAAGATGGTGTTAATGCGTTCTTTCAGCGTTTCTTCATCCAAGCCGTAGAGTCGGCCAAAGTACTCCACCATTTCGAATGCTGTCATGCGATCGTAGATTCCCGTGTTCCCAGAAAGGAACCCAATGTTGGCGCGAACGTCTGCGGGGTTCGTCGCCACATTGTAACCGGCGACTTCCGCAAGTCCGCCGCTCGGTCGCAATACGGTACTCAGAATCCGTAAGCAGGTGGTTTTCCCGGCACCGTTCGGTCCCAGCAAACCGAAGATCTCGCCAGGACGGACGTCGAAGCTGACACCGTCGACGGCATTCACCTTCGCCGACGGGTCGTTGAACCGTTTGGTCAAGTTTTGGACATGAATCATCGAACGCTCGTCCTATTTCTCAAAGGGCGTGCTGATCCAGTAAGTTTAGCACACTTGCTGTCATCAGGCATCATGTTCTCGCCAGTTCCCGGCAATCGTTAGGCGCATCGATATCAGTGAAGGAGGCCACTTTCAGACGACCATGTCAGATGATCTATGAAACGCAGCGTCAATTTTTTGCTCGCCGATCGTTTTTCCATTCATTTTGGCCTGTTAAACTGACAGAGGCTGACTGGCCATCTCATTTTTTCCAAGATTCTAGAATTGTTTGCGTCCGGTTGTCGCAAATGCCCCCGTTGAGACGAAAACGCCGCACACTCCATTGGCCGATCACAATCAGCATTTCGCTGATGATGTTGAACATTGCGCTGATGATCGGATGGATCGTGTTGGCGGCCAGTTTTCAGGAATGGCCGGTTTTAACCATTGGCACGGTCGCATTCGCGGTGGTCTTGGTCGGTTTGACGTTCTACATGGTGCTGACGATCAAAGAAGTTCGCGTCAGCCAGCAGCAGTCCAACTTTGTCGATAGCGTCACCCACGAATTGAAAACGCCGATCGCATCGTTGCGGTTGTACCTCGAAACGCTTCAGATCCGGAATCTCGACGACTCGCAACGCAATTCCTTTTACAACGTGATGGAAGGAGAACTGCGACGGCTGGATCAGTTGATCAGCCATTTGCTCGAGGTCGGTCGTTTGGATGAATTAGGACGCGAGACCGAACCGGAAGACATCGATGTGCCGGAACTTCTGAAGAAGACTGCCGAGACCGCCTGTGTGCGTCATAAGATCGATAGTGAAAATGTGATGGTCTACAACATGCAGCAGTGCGTTGTTCATGGGCGGCGATTGCTTTTGGAAACGATCTTCTCGAATCTGCTCGACAACGCGATCAAATACGCCGGCACTCCCCCGAAAGTGGTGGTCGAAGCCGTCGGACGCGGTCGTGACCGTGTGATTGTCCGCATTATCGACAACGGAACCGGTGTGCCGGCCAAGTTGCGGAAGAAGATCTTTCAAATCTTTTTTCGCGCCGGCAACGAATTGGAACGCAAGCAAAAAGGTACCGGCCTAGGGCTATACATTGTCAAAACCCTGGTCGGATTTCTGAAAGGACGCATTCAAGTTCGCGAAGGTCCAGACCAGATTGGCACAATCTTTGAAGTCGATCTGCCCGGGAGGACCGTGGAATGAGAATTTTGATCGTCGAAGACGAAGACGCAATGGCGACCGGCCTAAAATTCAACTTCGAGCAAGAAGGCTACGAAGTGACCCACGTGGCGGACGGACGATCGGCGGTCGACCTCTTCGAACAACAAGAGCTGCCGTCCGATTTCGATGTCATTGTGCTCGACCTGATGTTACCCGGCATGAGTGGCTACGAAGCGTGTCGTCGAATTCGCGCGTTGCGACCGGACCTTCCGATCTTGGTGCTGAGTGCTCGCTCATTGAGTGAAGACCGCTCGGCCGCCTTCGATGCGGGAACCAATCAATACCTGACAAAACCCTTCGATCTGCGGGAACTACTCAGTCGTGTTCGCAATCTGGTCAATCAACGCTCGCATCATGCACCGTCGGAAGGTCCTGCGAAAGGGGAGCAAGTCCAAGACCAAATTTACGAGTTTGGCAATGTCCGCTTCGATCTCGGCCGATTTGAATTGACTGTCGGGGAGACGGTGCATGAACTCACAGGTCGTGAAGCCGAGTTACTCAATTATTTCATCGAACATGAGGGCCGCGTCCTGAGTCGCTCGCGAATTCTCAAAGATGTTTGGGGCGAATCCGAAGAGTTGGCAACGCGAACGATCGACAATTTCGTGCTACGGTTGCGAAAAATGTTAGAACCAAATCCTGCGGAACCGTGTTACATCCTTTCGGTCCGAGGCACCGGCTACCGTTTCGTCAAACCCGATGTATAGTCCACGCTGTGAAAACTCGGCTTTGATTCCAATGCGTCAACAGTTATCGTTTGCACAATTCATCACACGCGTCCGTGAGAATTGACGAGCTTGGCTGGAGTGGAATACCGTCTTGTCCCCACGAAGATGGTTTCAGAAAGAGCATGGAATGCGACCTATTGTTGACTGTCGATTGCCTTGGAAACGGCTGCTAATTGCGAGCGGGTTAGCCTTGTGTTGGCTGGGTGGTGTCGCATTGGCCCAGGAAGCAGGAGCGACAGCACCGCCCGAAAATCCTGCGACTGACGGAGAACTCGATCTTCGCGAATTATTCCGAGCGGGCGGACTGATTGGTGTGATCATTGTTGGGCTGAGCGTTGCGACGGTGGCGTTGGTCGTCGAGCACCTGCTAAGCATTCGACGAACGGCATTGATGCCAAAGGGACTCGCGGAGAACGCCCATAATCTGATTCTTCAGGGACAATTCAACGAAGTCAAACAGGTTTGTCTGGATCATCCGAGTTTTCTGGGGAGTGTGATTGCGGCAGGTGTTTCCGAAGCGGAAATCGATTATTCGTCGATCGAAAAAGCGATGGAAGACTCTGCGACGGAACAGTCGGCTCGGTTGTTCCGCAAGATCGAGTATCTGAACGTCATCGGCACACTGGCCCCGATGCTCGGGCTTCTCGGAACCGTGTGGGGCATGATCAACGCGTTCTTGGAATTCGAAGCCAAATCGAACCCCCAAGTTTCGGAGCTGGCACCGGGGATTTATAAGGCACTCGTCACCACGTTACTTGGGCTGAGCGTCGCTGTGCCGGCGTTCGCTGCGTTCGCATTCTTCCGCAACCGGATCGACGAGTTAGTCGCGGAAAGTTCGCTAACTGCCGAACAGGTCTTTGCAGATTATCGACGCCAACTCATTCAACGTCGTCGCGCCAATGCTCAACGACGTCGCAGCAGTGAAACACCATAAATCGACGGTCTCGATCGTTTCCTACTCTGCAATTTGCCTTGACGAAGTGGTTCGACAATGCGGATTCCAACCCGCCAATCACGAACAAGTTTACGATTCAACGTGACGCCGTTGATCGATATTGTCTTCCTGCTGATTATCTTCTTCCTGGTTGCCAGCCACTTCGTCCGTAGTGACAACGCCGACCCCGTCGATCTGCCGGAAGCAACTCAAGAAGAGATCGACGATCCGCAGGCCTTGCCTATGGTGGTCACGGTCACGGCGGATCGTGAGTGGCGAGTGCGTGGTCGCACGGTCGATGCGGCCGAGTTCGACCATCTGGTTCAGGTCGCGAAACGAGAGCAAGGCAACCGGTTGGAGGTTCATTTGCGAGTTGACAAAACAGTTCCGTTCCGGTTTGTCGAACCAATCATGATTGCATGTGCCAAGTTTGGCGTGACCTTCAAGTATGCAGTCACATTGAAATAGCGTGTGTGAGGTAGAAATATCTCGCACGAGGAACCGACGTCCATGCGTGTGCCTAACTCTCGTCGCGATCGCAGCCTTCGGTCAGACCAAGCCATGACGCCGATGATCGACGTCGTTTTTTTGCTGCTGATTTTCTTTGTCTGCGCGTCGCTGGGAAGCAAACCCGAGTCGCTATTGGGCATCGATCTTTCGCAAGGTACGACGGAGACGATCGATCTCAATCCACCCACCGAACCGGATCCGACGGTCACGGAACTATGGCTCAAGCTGTATCCGAGTCCGACGGGGAATGCGACATTTGTGGAGTTGAATCAACGCGAGTTTCAGAGTTTGGACGACCTTGAATCTGCGCTCAAGAGTCTTGGTGAAATCGCGGCTGACAGCCCGGTGATTCTCGATGTCGATGGGGATGTTGTCGCCGGGGATTGGGTGCGTGTCGATGACGCATGCCGAGCCGCTGGGTTCGAAAGTATTCAGTATGCCGCCGATCGATCCGAGCTGATTCCCGGAACACGTAAGTGAGACAAAAAAACAGCCACCGGTTATTCAAACCCGGCGGCTGTTACTGTTCACTTCGAATGGAAGCGATTTATTTTGCAGCTTTGAAGGCATCGCGAAGGTCGCGAATCTGGTCGTGTTGTTTCTTGACGCGAACGTACTGGGCTTGGATGACATCGTTCATCGCGCTACCAGCGGTGTCTTTCAACACTTCTTCGTAAGCCTCTTTAATCTCGTCTTCACCACGTTCGGCTTCTGCGAGAATTGAGTAGGAATCGCCGTCGCTGAACAAGGCACGAACGTCGAGCCAAATCCGGTGCATTGCAGCCATGACCGAGCCATCGTCTTCCGCGTCTTTGCCGTTCCACTCGACGTAGTTTTGCAGTTCGGTGGCCATCTCAGATCGTTCCTGAGCGATGGCTTGGAATAGCGTTTTCAGCCGGGCATCTTCGACTTCGTCAGCGGCTTCGCGGAATCCATCATAGGAATCGATGTTGTAGCGAATTAGCTTCTGAAGGCCGTTGATCGTTTCTTCTCGCAAATCGGATTTCGTTTCCAAACTCATTGTTGCACTCCGTATTCTGTTGAATGGCATCAACCAAGACTCTGCCAAACCATTGACATTGTCAGGTCAGCCGTATTTCACATTGTTAACGGGAGTTGCAAAGTCCGTACCAATTTTAGAATGAACCGTGAATTTGTCTGATGAGTAGCCTAATAAGCCAAACCCCTACTACTTATACGTTCCGAAAAAAGGTTAAAGATGAAAAATGAGAGATGAGAATCGTACTCCGCCAATTCATTGTTCCGTGTCAATATTGGTTGTGAATCAATCATCATGGTCGGTGAACTGGCATGATTTTTTCGATATGCGGTTTTGGACCAATTCCTCCGTCGTCTTCGACACCTGCTGTTGAGCTTTTTCATGAAAACCGATCGTAAACCCATGATGTATAATGCGTTATATATCGCATTAAATCTCCCCCTGTCTCAGGGTGCCATGAATTCGCGGTTGCATACGGAAAAAGGAACGCTATTTGCAATTCCATTCTTCATCAACCAACGTAGTTCTTAACAGTGAGATTTCCCATGAATCGATCACTTGCTAAACACGACCATGAAAAAGAAAATAACGGAGTCGCAATCCGTTACATCGCAATCGGTGCGGCGCTCGTCATTTGGAGTGCGACATGGTTACTGTATTTGCTCGCCCCTGAACTGATGAGCGGTTGGGCGTATGTCGCAGTTGCCATCGTTTGTACTGGGCTTGTCATGACCTTTGCAGGTTATCAGTACATTAAGCTCAACCGGGAGGCCGATCGCGCCGAAATTGATGAGGCGAAGGAACTGTCCGAGCACGAACGGAAGCAAAATCGTGATCGGCCAGTCGCGCGGCCCGAAACCGGGTCTACCTACGAGGAGTACCGCGTCGATCGTCAGCTTTCCTCCCATGCGTAGTGTATGTCGGGGCTGTGTGCCTAAAGATGGGTGAGTTTTGCGTGGCTTTGCCCGGCGTAAGACTGATCGCACCACCTTGACGGACGTCGCACACGATTGCAGCGAGGTCGTCCGATGTGCCTGAATCGTGTGTCAACGTGCCAGACAGAATTGTCGTGTAAGGTACGGTAGATCAATTGGCTCGTCATGAGATACGATGGAGGCCCTGACGACATCGTCGCCGCAGTTTGCGAGGATGAGATGAGCAATGTGAGAATTCAATGCCGGATCCACTGACAGCGGAATGGTGGCAACACCACACCCCGCAGATCTTAGAAACCATCCAGACACCGTTGTTGATCATTGATGACCGGCAACGGTTGCTTTGGTGTAATTCGACTCTGCTCGACCTGTTTCAGTGGGATTGGGACGACTCGCGTGGACGTTCGATTCTGGCACTCCCGAATTCTCCTGCGGACTCCAAACCGCTGCAGAAGTTGATTGCCGAGACATTCCAACGGTCACGACCTGCTCAAAATTGCGAACTTGAGATGCGTCTGGCCAGTGGCAGTCGGCGGAGTTTCGTCGTTAACTCTCAGCCGCTCGTGGCGAAGCCGAACACCAAACCCGACAAGGTGCTGTTGGTGTTCTTCGACGTGACCGAACAACGCCGCGTCAATGCCCAGCAAGCACGTTTAGCAGCCCTAGTCGAATCGTCCGACGATGCCATCATTGCGAAGACATTTGATGATCGGATTGTCGACTGGAATGCCGGTGCGGAAAAAATCTACGGCTATACGTCCGAAGAAGCCGTCGGCCAACATATTTCACTGGTCGTACCCTCCGACCGTTTGGCAGAGGCCGCGAGGTTTCGTCAAACTTTGCTCCGCGGAAAATTGGTTCGCAACCGGGAAACGATCCGTGTTCGCAAGGATGGCCAACGGATTCACGTCAGTCTGACCATGTCGCCGATTCTCGATATCAACGGGAACATGGTGCTGGTTTCTACGATCGAACGCGACATCAGCCGCCGGGTACAACGCGAGCAGGAATTGAAGATCGCCAAAGACGAGGCGGAAAGAGCCAGCCGCGCACATGGCGAGTTTTTGGCCAACGTCAGTCACGAGTTGCGAACTCCGATGAATGCCATCATCGGGATGGCCGACCTGTCGTTGGATTTCGATCTTTCCGATGAACTCCGCGATTATCTTCAAACGATCCGGACGTCAGCTGGCGTGCTGATGGATCTACTCAACGATGTCTTAGACTTCTCCAAACTCGATTCCGGCAATTTTGAAATCGAGAACGCTCCGTTTGAGCTTCAAGATATCGTTGACACTACCATGAAGGCGGTGAGCTTGCCGGCCTACGAAAAGGGATTGGAATTAATCTGTAACATCGATCGCGGCGTGCCTTTGTCGTTGGTTGGAGACTCGCTGCGATTGCGACAGGCAATTTCCAATTTGCTATCGAACGCAGTGAAATTCACGGATTCCGGCGAGGTCGAATTGAGTGTATCGCTCGCGGAACGGCGTAATGATGTGGTTCGTTTGCGGTTCCAAGTTCGGGATACGGGGATCGGAATCGCGGCGGAACATCAAGCAAAGATATTCGCGCCGTTCACCCAGGCCGATGCTTCGTCGACGAGAACCTATGGCGGCACCGGTCTGGGATTAGCCATCGTAACGCAGCTTGTCGAATTGATGGACGGCAAACTGACTCTCAAAAGTGACTTGGGTCGCGGTAGCACGTTTACGTTCGATGCGAAGTTTCGCGTGTCCCAACAATTAGCCGATATGAGTGGCCCCGACGACGTCCAACTTTCCTCCATCGAGAACATGCCGGTGCTGATTGTCGATGACAATCAGACCAGTCGTAAGATGCTCGAACGGACGTTGGAAGGTTGGTCGATGAAACCGGTCACCGTTTCCAGTGGGAAAGAAGCACTCAAACTGCTCAACACCCAACAGGAGAATGGCGAACCATTTCCGTTAGTCATTCTTGACGCTTTAATGCCAGAGGTCGACGGCTTCACCCTGGCGGAGCGAATTCAGAAGCATCCTGAGTTCGCGGAATCGACAGTGCTCATGCTGTCGTCAGCAGATCGGCAGACATTCCGCGATCGCATTAAAGACCTTTCAATCGATGCATTCTTGGAGAAGCCGGTTACCCAATCGGACCTGTGGGACACAATTGCGTCATTTTTGGGGGAAAGTCCATTAAGGAAAACACCGCAATTTCAGAAAGAGCTGCAGCAACCTGCTCATCGAAAGTTGCGAATTCTCCTAGCTGAGGATACGCCCGCAAATCAGAAGGTTGTCGTTAAGCTTTTGGAAAAGCGCGGGCATTCTGTTAAGGTGGCGACAAATGGACGCAGTGCTCTAGAACACATCACCGAGGATGCTCGGGGGTTTGACTTGGTGCTAATGGATGTCCAGATGCCAATCATGGACGGTCTGCAAGCAACGGCCCGCATTCGTGAATTGTCGGACGAGCAACTCCGCAACATTCCGATCATCGCCATGACTGCTCACGCGATGCGAGGTGATCGAGAAAAATGTTTGGCTGCTGGGATGGATGGATATCTTTCGAAACCCGTCGACGCCCGTAAGCTGATTACACTCATCGAGGGCCACGGCTTTCGAGACCATCAAACTGAGGAACGCACCGGAATGGACACCTATTCCTGGGACGCCAGACCATCCGACGAATTACTTGACCTCGACGGTGCCTTGACCCGGCTAGGTGGCGATAAGTCTCTACTGGCCGACATGCTGGAATTCTTTATCGAAGACATTCCACCATTGCTCGAACAAATTCGCCAAAGTTCCTTGGAACGCAATTTAGAAACGCTAGAGCGCGATGCCCATAGCTTAAAGGGCTTGCTATCGAATTTCGATTCGTCGCAAACGGTGTCTGAATTAGCTGCCAGAATTCAAGAGCTCGCACATACCGGGCATATCGACGCTGCGATCGCGTTGGTTCCTAAGCTGGAACGTCGCAGTCGACGAATGGTCGAGGCAGCCGAACTCGCATTGGAGAATCGAGCCGAATTATTCGACTCGTGAAGAGCACCGCTAGCAGCCAATACAGGGGAACGGTGCGTTACTCTAAATCGTCATCGACATTGATCACTTGTTCGATGGAAATCCCCAAAGAGCGAATTTTGTTTCGCAAGCTTCCCCGCGTGATTCCCAAGATTCGCGATGCCTGCGATTGGTTCCCAGACGTGAAATCGAGCACGCGTCCCAATAGGTAACGCTCGACGAAATCGATCGTTTGTTCGTGCAGATTCTGCGTATCACGAGAGAGATGCTGACGCACAAAACCGGCAAGGTCGCTTTCCGGGCTACCCATCGGTTGTGGGCTTTCGCCCGATGCAGTCGAGCTGGGCTTATCTTGCGAACTTCTGACTTTCGCAGGCAGAAAGTCCGGGACGATGACTGTTCCCGTTGCGTTGAGCAATGACTGACGAATGACGCTTTGCAACTCTCGAACGTTACCCGGCCAGGAGTATTTTTTCAGCAGATCACCCGCTTCAGGTGAAATGCCTTCGATTAGGTCTTTGCCCAATTCGGGACTGAGTCGCGTGAGGAAATACTTGATCAAGATTTCGAGATCGCCACCACGTTCGCTGAGCGGAGGAAGGTTGATCGTAAATCCGTTGAGACGGTAGAATAGGTCTTCTCGGAAACTGCCGTCTTCGACCATTTCCTCGAGGTTTCGGTTCGTGGCGGCAATGATGCGAACATCGGTTTGCAGCGTTTGATTGCCACCGACCCGTTCGAATTTCTGCTCTTGGAGCAGCCGCAGAACTTTGCTTTGAACAAGCGGTGCCATATCACCGACTTCGTCGAGGAAAATCGTTCCGCCGTCGCATTGTTCGAACTTCCCGATTCGTCGGGAATCAGCCGAAGTGAACGCGCCTTTTTCGTGACCGAACAGTTCGCTTTCCAGCAATGCATCGGGCAGGGCCGCACAGTTGACGGCCATAAAGCTCTTATTGACCCGCGGACTGTGCTGATAGATTGCTCGCGCGACTAACTCTTTCCCTGTTCCACTTTCGCCGCGAATGAGGACCGTAACATTCTGAGCGGCGACTCGCCCGATCTGAGCGTAGACGGCGACCATTTTGTCGCTGCGACCGACGAGCAAATCGGAGTTGTGTGCTGAATCTTCGCCTTTGCCGATCGCGACCGGCGTATTCATCAGTCGACGCGTGTCCAACGCTTTTTTGACGAGCTGAGTGACACTCGGCAAGTCGAGTGGTTTGACGAGGTAATCGAACGCACCGAGTTGCATGGCTTCGATGACGGTTTCACTACTACTCCCGGCAGTGATGAAGATCACGGGGAGCTTGCTATCGATCGAATGAATCTCGCGGAAGATTTCGAGTCCCGAAGTCCCTGGCAACATAATGTCGAGCAGCACGCAATCCGGCCGCTCGTCGCGGATGACCGACAGAGCCGTGGCCGCGTTGTTCGCCGTAAGCACTTCGTAATCCGACAACGATTTGCGGATTTGATGGAGAATCGTACGATCGTCGTCAACGACGAGAACAGCCGCCATTCATTCGCCTTCTAAAAGAAGCAAGCTAAACCACCTGAACAAACCCTTCCAAAACGACACCACAGATCATAATCTGCAGGAACGGAAACGTCCAAGAATATCGAATCACTATCCGATCAATTCCGAAATGTTCCGACTTCAATTGCGTCAGAGGAGTGTTGTTCGATCTAACGAGCAGAGGTAACTTACGTCGAGTTTACCAATTTCGAGTGAATTCGTCTTCTTCGTCTCGGGTTGCATCCCAATTTTGCTGGCTGGCGTCTTCCGTAGAGCCGTTTTGATTGGCGAAATTTTCGGGCGTAACGGTTGCCGCGACAAGATGTTCATCTAACTCGGCATGACCGCCTTGGACGAGGCGGCGGGTCATAAACACCTCGCCGACCAAAATCGCGAGGAATGCCAACATCAGAAATCGAAACAACTCGACATTCGGGGCGTCATCGTAAAGTCGATCGATGAGTTCATCACGTCCGGACAGAAAACTCAACCGACCATCCCGTTCAAGCGATAGACGATCCGCTTCGGTGAGCGGCGTCAAATCCGATTCGCTTCGGTCGAAATTGACGACGAAGTACTCGGGCGGGTTTCTAATCGCCTGCGGATTGTCGAGTAAGCGATAGACGCCGGGCAAGTCCGTATCGTTCAAACGGAGCGAGAGCCGACCGTATTCATCTTCAATCGGCGTCGGTGGACGATCGTTACCGGCAGGGTCGCGGAACACGTACTGGGAAGAATCCACATTGGAATCGACCGGCATTCCGATTGGATAGCCGGATTCCGTGTTGCGTCCGGAGCGTTGTCCCGCAAGATAAAAGAGCAATTCATGCATCAATGGCACAAAAACGTCCCGCCTGGCGGCCAATGTATTCCAGCCGGATCGTAAGTCGCAGGGGGACGTCGCCATTACCACGCGTCCAGAGCCGAAGCGTTTTTCGATCAGCCAAGGTTCACCGGATGCAATCTGAGCTGCCACAGTCGGAAGAGCTTCAATTTCGTCTTCGTTTAGCGGTTGAGCAGGGGGCGGAAGTTCTGTGCCCCACCATTTTTGAAACCGCACCGTGTGCAATTCTCCGCCTTTATCTTGACGATGCATTGTCAGCCAAGTCGAGTCCAAACTCCCGTTGAGTACGTTCACGCCGGCGTCATCGGTTTGAATGTTCGTCAAACGATAAGGCACCAAACCGTTCCCGCCTGCGAAGCCGTTCGAGTTATAGTGGGCTGAATCGACCTGGTCTCCCAAGGTGACAAACATTCCCCCACCGCGTTGCACGTAATTCTCGAGCCGTTTCCATTCATTCGCTGGTAGTTGCCGGACATCTGCAAGCACAACGGCACGGTAATCTTCGAGATTCGGAGGTTGTGCGATGTATGTGGAAACGGGAATCGTTGTGGCCTGAATCAACGGGGTTTCCGCGACGGATGGCGTTAATGCTGCCCGAAGGAAGAACGTTTCACTTTGAGTCGGTTCGAGTGATGAATCGCCATCGATCAGCAAGACCGGCAACGCTTTCTCGACGACCACAACCGCATCCGTTCGGTTATCGCCGGGCAACGCGTCGTTCTCGACAATGACACTCACAAGGTGCGAACCGACGGTCGGAAACCGATATTCGAACTCGAGCGTCTCTTCCTCGCCAGGGGCTAAAGAGATCGTACGACGTTGGTCGGCGAGGCGTTGACCGTCGACTTCCAAGTCCACTTGACGCACCGATTGCCCCGCTCCCGATCCGTATCGGCTGATCTTCGTTTGCAGACGGATCGGAAAACTGGGAACTGTCAATTCCCGGGAAAGTTCAATGCGGTCGACCATGTAGTTGGCCCGTTCGGACATGGCGGTCGGGTCGGCATGGGCGTCATCGATCTTGGTGACGTCGGCCACCCAAATTCGCGGTGGAAACTTCGCTTGTGCGACCGCATCGTCCACACGTGCCCATGTCGAGTTTTCTTGGGCCCGCCATCCAAGTGCCTGACCATCGGTGAGAACCACCACCTCTCGCGAAGTGTTTGTGCCTTGGCTCAGCATGTTGACCGCAGTCGCAACGGCTGCTGATAAATCGGAAGACCCCGACGGTGAGGGGATCGCGTCGAGTTCTTCGCGAACGAGTTCGATATCGTGGGTCGGTGTCGGAATGATTGTGCGTACCTGATCACGACAATCGATCAAAGTGATTGTGTCGCCACCGCGAAGTTCATCGAGGAACCGGTGCGCCCAACGGATCGCCGCTTGATGTGGCGTGAGTCCTCCCCCTTCAAAACCCATGCTGTAGGAGCTGTCGATCACCAGCACAATGTCTCGTGATTTCCGTTCCGCCAGCGAAGAAAACCAACGACTGCTCACCCACGGTCGAGCCAACGCAAAGACAATCAACGCGATCAACGCCATCCGTAGCAGCATCAACAGAAGCTGTTCCAGACGCAGTTTTCGACGCTGATTGCGACCGAGTTCGAGAAACTGCATCGCCCCCCATTGCACGATGTCATACCGGCGTTTACTGATGAGATGCACGAGAATCGGCAAGGATAAGCCGAGCAATCCCAATAGCATCGCCGGATTGAAAAAGTGGTTCATGGTGGAACGTTCGCGGTCTTCGTCTGGGCAATGTTAGCAGGCGACGTTTTCGATTATTACAGTTTAGAGCGTTTGTAGAGTATCCCGCACGGCATCGTCGCCGACAACGGGTTGGCTGCAAACTCCGAGTTCGCAAACATAGAGCGTGGGTTGGCCATCGACGATCGTTTTTCCGTCGATCAATGGTTCAACAACCGTGCTCAGGGAATCCGCAGAACTCGCGGCGACCGCGACTTTGTTCGGAACGAATCGTTTGTGGAGTTCTCGAAGATAGATGTCTGTAGAATCAGCGAACAGCACGCATTCGTGCGTGGGACCGGTCAGGAAATCGAAGGCGATGATGGACTGTCCCGATGCCGACGGCGCATACATCATTTGTCCCGCGAACATTTCCAGAGTGCGGACCGCTACGTCTTCCCATTCGGAACGTCCGGTGAGTCGCGACAACTTCAGTAAGGCGGTCGCAGCCATTGCGTTCCCGGATGGCGTTGCATTGTCTTGACTGTCTTTCTGCCGCACAATCAACTGTTCGTGATCAACGCTCGTATAGAAAAATCCGGCGTGCTCGGTATCGGCAAATTGCTCCAGCATGCGGTCCGCCAACGCGACTGCTGCTTCGATCCAACGATTATTGAACGTCGTCTGGTACAGTTCGACAAGACCGTCAATCAAACAGGCATAGTCATCGAGATACGCATTGAACCGGGCTCGACCGTCTTTATAGCTATGGAGCAAGTGGTGATCGTGGTTACAGAGAGAATCTAATAGGAATGCGGCACTGTTCTCTGCAGCGTTCGCGTAACGAGTATCGCCCAGCACACGTGCTCCCAACGCCATTGCTGCGATCATTAAACCGTTCCACGATGTGAGAATCTTCTCGTCGCGTCCCGGTTTGATACGTTGTTCGCGGACGTCGTAAAGAATCTGTCGGCAATCGGCTAGCAGGTCGTTTTCGGAATCCGAGAAGCCCAAGCCGTGCGTGGTCCGATTGAGGATCGTCTTTCCTTCCCAATTCCCGTTCGCGGTGACGTCGTAGGCTTTTGCAAAGATCTCGGCACGTTCCGATCCGAGATGCTCGCGAATTTCATCGAGCGTCCAGACAAAGAACTTGCCTTCTTCACCTTCGCTGTCTGCATCTTGTGTGCTGTAAAAGCCGCCGTCAGGGGCCGTCATTTCACGCAGGGTGTAATCCAGCGTTTCCCGAGCAATGCGGGCGTATTCATCGTTTCCAGTGGTTTGATAGGCTTCGAGATACGCCGGCACGAGCAGGGCATTATCGTAGAGCATCTTCTCGAAATGCGGGGCCAGCCACATGGCATCGGTGGAGTAGCGGTGGAATCCGCCGCCGAGATGATCGTAAATTCCGCCTGCCGCCATTTTATCGAGCGTCAGTGTAACCGCGGCGAGTGTGTCCGCGTTGTTGCTTCGTTTGTAGCAGCGAAGAAGCACACGTAGATCAAACGGATGTGGAAACTTCGGTGCCGACCCAAACCCGCCGTGACGTTGGTCGACTGAACTCAGAAGTTTTTTCTCTGCGGTTGGTAGCAACTCTGCGTTAAGTTCACTGGCGGAAGAATCAAACGAATCCATTTCCCGGACAGCAGCCGTCAATTTGCCGGCTTGTTCGTGAACGTGTTCGTTACGAGTCGTCCAGGCCTCATGGACCGCCTTCAATATCTGCGGGAAACCGGGACGCTGGAATTTCGGTGCCGGTGGCCAATAAGTGCCGCCGTAGAACGGTTCGCCACTGGGAGTAAGAAACACACTCATGGGCCATCCGCCGCTGCCGGTCATCGCAACAACGGCGTTCATGTAAATCTGATCGAGGTCGGGGCGTTCTTCGCGATCGACTTTGATATTGACGAAGTACTCGTTCATCAGTTTCGCGATGTCGTCATTCTCGAAGCTCTCATGAGCCATGACATGACACCAATGACACGCGGAGTAACCGATCGAAAGGAAAATCGGTTTGTTTTGCTCGCGGGCAAGTTCGAGTGCTTCCGGCCCCCAGGGAAACCAGTCGACAGGATTGTCCGCATGCTGAAGCAAATACGGGCTGGTTTCGTTCGCCAGGCGGTTTGTGTTCGATGACGGTTGGTGAGCCATTCCAATTGACAATCTGAAAAGTAACGTCGGCTGGAACTCGTCCCAGCATGGATGTGTCGAGAATTACCAGAGCATTTCCCAGCCTAAGCGTTCAACACGAGAGTCTCAAGCTGGACAGGACCTCTGAAACGGAGATGGAGACCTGGTCATGCACCAGGTTCAATCGATCTCGATGACTACGGGGGCGTGATCGGAAATCGTCAGACCGGCTTCGCGATGAACTTCAGCGGAGCGGAAATTCCTCGCGGCTTCCGCATTTCCCAAAAGGTAATCGATTCGCCACCCCCGATCGAGTTCACGAGCTCGGCCACGATTCGACCACCACGAATACGGGCCTTGGATGTCTCCGAAGTGCTCACGAACAAAATCTCGCCAACCGCTTGCGAGCAACTCGCCAAACCAGGCCCGCTCGTGTGGCAAGAAGCCCGAGTTCTTCTGATTGCCCTTCGCGTAAAAGATATCCTGCTCCGTGTGCGCGATGTTGAGATCGCCACCGACGATCACGGAACGACCGTCCTGATAACGCGATGCCATCCACGGGCCAAAGCGTTCCATCCACACTTCTTTGGCCGCCTGTCGATGTTCACCGGACGAACCGGACGGCAAATAAACACTGACAAAATCGGTATCTGCGATGCGAACTCGTAGTACGCGGCCTTCAGGGTCTTCGTCGTCGAGACCAGTGCCGATGACTTCGAACGGTTCACGCGACCATACCGCCACGCCGGCATAACCGCCTCGCTCCGCGGGATGCCAATGCACATGCCACCCTTCGGGCTCGGCCCATTCGTTCGGAAGTTGCTCCGGTCGACAACGAATCTCTTGGAGCATCAGCACGTCGGTCTGCAGTACAGACAAGTATTCCGCGAAACCTTTCCGCAAGGCCGCCCGGAGACCGTTTACATTCCAAGTTGTAATACGCATGAAAAATGGAGTTGAGGTTTTAGAATTGAGGAATTCTGGATGACACAGGCTTGGTCGTCGCCCAAATGTCGTCTGACTGTTGAAACTTTCGTGGAAACTGCGTGGGGAATTCAACCTCGTCGCGAGACATTTCTGGATTCAAGATGGTTCCGACTTGCGGACTTTGGCATAATTGGGGCATTCGAATTTGTCGCCCCTTGGAGGAGTTCGCTGATGCCCCGGTTTATCGTTGCCGCATTGTTGGTGCTGCTGTTCTCAGAGAGTACGTTTGCAGAACCGACTGTCATCGACGGTACGGAGTCCAAAACAATCGCGACATGTGGCAAAGGCTGGCTGGAAGAGATCAACGGCTATCGCGTGCTACACCTCAAGGGGACGCCGTACGAGATGGGGTTTCAGCATGGCACACTCTTGCGAGAGTCGGTGCGGGCGAACTTCGATTATCTGATCAATCAGAAAGGCAAAACGTCGCTCGTCGAATGGAAGGGCGTCAAAATTACGCCGGCAATGATGATTCGCATTATCGTTGAGATTCAACGCTCTTACGTGCCAGAGAAATACTTCGAAGAGCTCAAGGGACTCGCAGACGGCGCGGATATGCCCCTGGGGTCGGTCGAATTGGGCAACTTCATTCCTGAGCTGTTTCACTGCAGCGGTTTTGCCCTGATGAATTCGGCAACGACCGATGGCACGCTCCTTCACGGTCGTGTTCTAGACTATGCAACCGATTGGAAGCTGCAGGAACATGCGGTGCTTATCGTCGCGGAACCAGACGGTGGTATTCCCTTCGTGAACGTGTCGTACGCCGGTTTCATCGGTTCGGTGACCGGAATGAACGCCAAGCACGTTTCGATCGGCGAAATGGGTGGCGGCGGATTCGGGCGTTGGGCGGGCGTGCCGATGTCCTTCCTTGTGCGGGAAGTTCTGGAAAACGCAGGGTCCCTAGAAGATGCCATCAACGTGTTCCGCAACAACAAGCGGACCTGCGAATACTACTATGTCATCGCTGACGGGAAGTCGAACGAAGCGGTCGGAATGGAAGCGTCTTGGGATGTGTTGGAAGTTGTCAAACCGGGAACTTCGCACGAGTTGCTGCCGACTGCCGTCAAAGATTGTGCGTTGCTCTCCGCCGGTGAGCGGTACGAAGAACTTGTACGTCGCACGCAAGCGGGGCACGGTCAGATCGACGTGCCCAAAGCGTTGTCCCTGATGGATCGCGGAGTTGCGATGAAGTCCAACTTGCACAACGTCCTTTTTGCACCGAAGTCGACGAAACTGTGGGTCGCCAATGCCGCCCCCGATCGCCAACCGGCGGCTGACCAACCGTATTACTACTTTCAATTGACGGACCTCCTGCAACGGTCTCCCGGAAAATTGGCCTCGCAGCCGACGAGTGTCTCTGCGAAGTAAATCGGTAAGCGACCGAACTGTGTCGCTGGGTGGAACAACAGACCGGGTCTTCCGATGTCGAATGCCTCCGATTCATCGCTCGCGGAATTGATCGTTCGTGCCAGAAACGGGGATGCCGACGCACGTGACCAACTGTTCGCGCGGTGCCGGGGTTATGTCGGCGTGATCGCGGAAGCTCAGGTCGAGAGTTGGCTACAAAGACGGGTCGACTCCTCAGATATTGTGCAGCAGACGATGCTGGACGCCCATCGGGATTTCGACCAATTCCAAGGTCAATCGGAAGGCGAATGGTTAGCTTGGCTGAAACAGATTCTCAAGCACAATACGCAAGACATTGTTCGCCACTATCGCGGCACCCTAAAACGCCAACAGCATCGCGAGGTGAGTTGGAACCGTAGGCAGCCAAATAATTCTCATCAGTCCGGACCGGATCCTGCCGTCTCGGATCGAAGCCCGTCTCAGGCTGCAATCCGAAATGAAATGGAATTGCAATTAGCCGATGCCGTCTCGCGGTTGCCGAACGATTATCGGGAAGTCATCATCTTGCGGAATCTTCAACGTCTGCCGTTCGATCAAATCGCCAACCACTTAGGTCGATCCCGATCCGCCACGCAGATGTTGTGGACCCGAGCAGTGCAGAAACTCCGAGATCACTTGCGAGACAATGACCAATCCCAACCCGAATGAAGACGCCCCTACGGAACTGGAATCCGAAGCTGTCGAGAAGCAACTGTTTGACGCGCTCGATGCTTACGTGAACGCCTTGCATACCCGTGACGGCGACAGTATGCAGGCGGTCGTCACCGATCATCCGGACGCGCGGGAACTCTTCGACTGTTTGCAACAGTTGGAAAATTTCGCAGGGGACGATCATCCCCGATCCGAGCCCAGTGGTGAGACATCGGCTTCCACAATTTTGTGGAATTCCAGCGATTCGATGGAATTTCAGAATGTGACGGAGCAGCGTCCAGACGACCTCCCCGAGTCCCAACAGTTCGGCCGATATTGGCTGATCGAAGAACTGGGACGTGGCGGGATGGGTGTTGTCCACAAGGCGTGGCAGAGTGATTTGGATCGGTTCGTCGCCATCAAAATGATTCTGCATAGCCATCTAGCATCGGCTGACCAAATCCGACGTTTCTATGCCGAAGCGCGGTCGGCGGGACGACTTCGGCATCCGAATATCGTCGGAATTCACGAAGTCGGCGAAGTCGCGGGCCAACCGTTTTTCGCAATGGACTACATCGAGGGGAGAAGCCTCACGCAACTGATCGAGGACAAACCGCTCCCCTTCGACGAGGCCGCTGCCATTGTCGCCGACGTTGCCAAGGCTGTGCAATTTCTGCACGACAACGACATTCTCCATCGCGATCTGAAACCCTCGAATATTCTTCTCGATCAAAACGGTACGCCGTTCGTTACCGACTTCGGACTGGCGAAGATGCTGTCCGATTCCAGTGATAGCGGCCAAACTCAAAGTGGTACGATTATTGGCACGCCGAGTTACATGGCTCCCGAGCAAGCTGCCGGTCGGATGTCGCTAATTTCATCCCGAAGCGATGTTTATAGTCTCGGTGCAATTCTTTACGAACTGCTCTGCGGTCGCCCGCCATTCAAACAAGAGAATGTCTTGGACACACTCGTCGATGTGCTCGAAGGCGAACCGACATTATTGTGTCAACTTTGCCGAGATGTGCCCGACGAACTTCAAGTGATCTGTCACCGGTGTCTCGAAAAGGACCCGACAGCACGGTTCGAGTCCGCTGGGCAGTTGGCCGAGGAGCTTGAACGCTACTTGCGACGCGAGCCGATACACTCGAAAAGTTCGGGCTTCGTATCACGTGTGAAACGTTGGGTCCGACGTGAACCTGCGTTGGCGGCTCGGTGGGTTGGCGTCGTGTTGGCATTGATTGTGTTACAGATCAATTATTGGTTCGCCGACGATATTCCCGTCTCACGACACGCCTGGATTATGGGCGTGCTGGGATTCTGGGGAGTGTCCTCGCTTGTTTTCCAGAAGATGATGCATCGGGATCACCTTGCCGACGTCACACGTTTTCTGTGGTCGGGCACGGAGGTGGTGTTACTGACGTTGATTCTTTCGGCGACGCAAGGACCGTACGGTCCGTTGTTAGTCGCGTATCCGGCGCTTGTGACGTGTTCGGGGTTGTTCTTTCGAGTTCGTTTGGTCCTGTTCACGACGATCATGGCTGTGCTGGGCGTCATCGCTTTGCTAATGGTCCGCCCGGATGCCGCTCCGGTCCATTTGCACTACACGGTGATCTTTGTGTTCGCGACATTGTTGCAGGGGTGCATGGTCGCGTTTCAGGTCTACCGCGTGCGAATCCTCAGTCGGCATTTCGATCACCGTCGTTTGTAACGCATCCGCACTACTCATCGGAAATCTCTCGCGGATCGACCGCCCGATGTTCATTGGCGGATCGGTAACACGCATCGACTAAGGCCATCGTGCGGAGGTTGTCACGACCGTTCAACATTGGCTTTTGATCGCTGGCTATCGCAGTGAGCAAGTCCGCCATCGGTCCGATGAACGCATCCGGAAACCAGACTTCGTTCCATCGTGGTTTCCACCATTGGCCTGGTTGTCGGTTCGTGACGAAATCGAGCGTGCTAGGTTGTCGATCGGGGTAGGCGGGCCAACCGATCGTGCCCCGGGCCAGTCCTTCGGTTCCATCGATTCGCCAGTGAATGCCGATGTCGTTCAAGTCGGCGTCGGTTGCAGAATCGAAGTTGGGGCCGGACCAGACATTGTCCCAACTCGAAACACGGAGTCCGTTCGCATATTCCAAAATATACATCGCGATTCCGTCCGAATGTTCGAAACGCTGCTGGGTACGCGGGTCCGGTCGCACGCTGGCAAAAACACGTTCCGGCTCGCCGAACCAATACCGGAACGTATCGAGATGGTGGATGCTCATAATTCTTAGCGTCACCCAGCCTTGTCGTTTTTGCCAGGGCATCCAGTGGGGGATCGCACGCATGTCGAAAGTTGCGACAACCGGTTCCCCGATGTCCCCGCGTTCAAGCAGGTGTTTCATCGCACGAACAGAATGGTCGAACCGCATATTCTGATTGACCGCCAACCGAATGCCCGCGTCCTCACAACGCGTGACCAATTCCGACGCCTCTGCATAATTTCGCCCGAGCGGCTTCTGTGCCAAGATTCCTTTGAGATGGCGTCCACGTTTGGCCGCCGCCCGAATGATCTTTGGCTGGATGTCCGGTGGAACCGCGATATCGAGCACTTCGATCGCGGAGTCATCGAGCAACTGCTCGTATGAGTCATAGACAAGTGGAATCCCATGTCGATCAGCAACATCTTGGGCTTTGTGGGCGTTTCGCGAGCAGATCGCAACAGGTTGCAGCCCGTGTTGTCGGTACGCGACAAGGTGACAGTCAGCCATGATAAACCCCGCACCGATGCAACCAATCTTCACATCCTCAAATGGCGGAAGTTCGGGGAGATGGCCAAGGTAGAGAAAATCCGCAGGCAGACGGAGCACGGCAAACCTTTAAAGATCGGGAAACTTGAGGCGAAACGATAAAAAAACCGAGAAAGTTCGATTTTGCTGCGTTCAGATCGTTTGATCGGAATAACCGGCAAACTTTGCCTCAATTCACATCGAAAAACAACCGATACGAGAGATGAGATTAGGTCCGGTTTATGGACTTCTGTGCTCTTATTTTACGGGACGATGGTCTCGATTGACATCATGCCGGCACAGAACCCGTAACGGTTGAACGAAAATGCTCTAGGAGGCTGGCTCGTGCCGCACTATCGCAGTTCCGCAATGCGGTGGATGACGATTGTTTTGGTCGCATCCAGTATGCTCGCTGTCAATGCCACGCGGGTCGCCGCGGAGACACCGGCAACCCAATCATGGGATGAGAAGAACGCCACCCTGCGATTCTTCAATGCCGATTGGACGCACATTCTTGGCAAATTGGCCGAGCAAACCGGCTCGACGCTCGTCATGCACGAGACGCCACGTGGTCGACTCACGCGGACAGACCACGAGAAGTATACGCGTGATGAAGCCATTAAGATTCTGAACGTCGAACTCCAAGAGCAGAACTTCCGTATTCTGCAAAAAGACCAATTCTTGATGGTCGTCCATCATGAGTCGGCTCGGACTCGCTACCGCCCACGAGTCAAGACTGACTCGTTGACGGCGAAGGAAGTGCCGCCACGCGAAATTGTTCCCCCAAAACATCGCGGACGCAGCGTCTCGACGATCCGTCCTCGTCGGGAAGAAACCAAAGTTCCCGAGCCACGACGGATTCAAACGGCATCGGCGGTCGACACGCCGATCGAAAACCCGGTTGTCGAGCAACCGAAACCGCTACCTCGGCAATTCCGAACGCAAACAATCCGAGTGCAGAATACCGCTCGGGACGTTGCGAAGCCATTGTACGATGCGTTGAAATCGCGTGCGAAACTCAGCGATAACGGCCCGAACGGACTGCCGTCCTTCGAAGTCTTCGAGTCCGCTGAGAATCAACAACTTCAATTCGCGGTCGGTATCGATGTCGATCGCAACGAACTTGTGGTGAAGGCAGCCGACACCGCGATCGAACCACTGCAACGCATGTTGAACGTTCTGGATAATCCAGAATTCGGCAAGACATTCCGTATTGTCGCGGACCCGGCTGCCAGCCGCATCGGTCGACAATTGGCACCGCAATTGGGGCGAATGAGCCAACTCCAATCGCGGACACAGCAAGTCGACCAAGTCGCTGCACTTTGGCAACAACCGGGCAACGAACCAAGCCAACGAGAAAATCCGCCTGCTGAAATTCACCGTCCTCCCGCTCAGGGTATCGTACGGACGGATCAAATGAATGCCGAAGACATCAGCGATATGGTCGGACGGTTACGTGGCGATGTCACGATTGAGTCCGTCCCTGACCTGGGCGTGATGATTCTCCGTGGGAATCAGGCTGACGTCGATGCAGTCATGAAGATCATCCGCGACATCGAACTCCGTAGCCGCGGAACCACGCCGGATGTCCGTTTGCTTCTGCTGCAACATGTCAACTCGACGGCATTGTCGCAATTGTTGTCCACCGTTTACGAACGCTTGGCCACCTTGCGTGATCGCACGGGTGACGTTCGACAACGCGTCGGTTTCATTCCAATCATGCGACCGAATGCCGTCTTGATTATCGCCCCGGAAGTCGACATGGAATCGATTCTGACTCTGGCCGACGAACTCGACAAACCTGTCGATCCAAACACCGAAATTGAAGTCTTCCGCTTGGAACACGCGATTGCCGCTCAGGTGGCAACGCAACTTCAGACCTTCTATGAACAGCAAGCCACACAAGGTGGCAATAACAACAATGCGGAAGCGACCACACCGCAACTCAGTCAGCGAATTCGGGTGCTACCGGACGTGCGGACGAACTCGGTGATCGTGCAAGCTCGCCCGAATGACCTTGCAGAAATCGCTCTCGTGATTCGCAAGATCGACCGTGACTTTTCGGCGGCGATCAACAAGATGCAAATCTTCCCGCTCAAACATGCGATTGCGGATGAGTTGGCGGAAACCATTAACTTGGCCATCTCCAGCGTCTTGAATCCGGCCTTGGCTAACACCGGGCAAACTGGAAACATCGGTGGCGGTCAACAGAATGTGCCGCAAGAACTTCGAGACGTGAAGTCGGTCGTGCTGGAATTCTTGACGGATTCCAACGGCGAGATGAAAACGACACGCAGCGGACTCCTCGCCAGCATTACGGTGACAGCGGACTTGCGTTCGAACTCGCTGTTGGTGTCGGCCCCAGAGCAAACCATGATCCTGATGAAAGAACTCATCGGCGCACTGGATAAACCTTCGCCGACTGTTGCGGAAATCAAGGTGTTCACGCTCGCAAATAGTGATGCCGCGACCATGGCGACGTTGTTGGAAACGCTGTTCGAGCCTTCCGACGATGCCGATCAGGGCGGTATTCAAGTTGCCGGTGCGGAAGACGCCAGTAGTGGCTTGGTGCCGCTACGGTTCTCGATCGATCCGCGAACAAACAGCGTGATTGCCGTCGGTGGAGCTGATGCGTTGCAGATCGTGGAAGCGATTTTGCTGCGACTTGACGAAACCGATGTCCGTCAACGGGAAACCATCGTCGTCAAACTGCGGAACGCACCTGCGATTGATGTCGCCAACGCGATCAATCAGTTCCTGCAAGGTCAACGGGACTTGTTGCAAATCGATCCTGAGTTGATCAGTACCACAGAATTGCTCGAACGCGAAATCATCGTGGTTCCAGAAGCCATCAGCAACAGTCTGCTGATCTCGGCGACTCCACGATACTTCGAAGAGATTCAACGCCTCGTTGCCGAGTTGGACCAAACACCGCCGCAGGTTGTGATTCAGGCCATGTTGGTCGAGGTCCAATTGGACAACACCGACGAATTCGGCGTGGAACTGGGTTTTCAAGACGACGTGTTGTTTAGCCGGTCAGCAGCTGTGTTGGATCAGCTTAGCACCATTAGTCAGACTGTGACTTCACCAAACGGTGTGCAGACCACGAACCAACGAATTCTGTCGCAGCCGATTTCTCCGGGTTACAACTTCAATAACAACCAAGCACTTGGCAATAACGTCGCCGGGAACTTCGACACGATGACCGGGGCAACTGGCCTCACCAATCCGTCGAGCGTCGGCGAACAGGGTTTGTCGAACTTCTCGCTGGGCCGCGTCAACGGAGACCTCGGTTTCGGTGGTCTAGTCCTTTCGGCGAGTTCGTCGGAAGTCAGCGTGCTGATCCGAGCATTGGCGGCTCGTCGTCAAGTTCACATTCTTAGCCGTCCGCAAATTCGGACTCTCGACAACCAAATCGCGGAAATCCAAGTCGGTCAGCAAGTGCCTCGGATCAACGGGTTCACGACCTTCGGGGCCTTGGGAACACCAGTGCCGACCACTGAATTCGTCGATACCGGGATCATTCTGACGGTGACGCCTCGAATCAACGTCGAAGGCAACATCGTGATGGATATCTCCGCTGTCAAAAGTACCTTGACCGCTCAGGGCGTGCCGTTGATCGCAGACCCGACAACCGGTGCTGTGATTGAATCGCCGATCATCGACATCACAACCGCACGGGCAACCGTCGGTGTGCCGAACGGCCAAACGGTGGTGCTCGGTGGGATGATTACCAAGAACGATGATACGATCGAACGGAAAGTCCCATGGTTGGGTGACATCCCAATTCTTGGCCAAGCCTTCCGCTACGATTCAACACGCACACGCCGAACAGAACTGTTGATCTTCCTCACCCCACGCGTCATTCATAACGATGCCGACAGCGAGCTGATCAAACAAGTCGAATCCGAGCGATTGCACTTCATCGAAAGTGAAGCAGAGAAAGTCCATGGACCGCTCTATGCGATCCCCGGGGAAGTCGCTGCTCCGGAAGCCGGTGTCGATACCTATCTGAATGACATCTACGAACCGGAATCCGGTAACTACCGACCAGGCATGTCCGAAGGAGTGACGCCGGTCACGCCGATTAATCCTCCACAGCCGGCTCTGCCCGGAGCCCCGGCTCCAGAGCCGATGTATCCGGAAGAAGCCAGCGTACCGACGACGCGGGTCCCGACCGAAGGGTACCAGCAAACGTCGAAGGTCGAACCGGCCGGGTTTAGTGTCAAGAGGGGCAAGTAATCGTTCATCACGATGCTTCCCGCGGAAAGAATGATGGCATGCCCATAACGAATCCTGGGCATGCCGTCCCAAACTTTGAATCTTGTACCCTCTGATTTCTTTAGTCCACTTCGAGCGAGAAAAGCCATGAGTTCACGGCTTGCCTGTTTGATGGTTGTTGGCTTGCTGAGCGTCTCCGGTTGCGGCGGGGGAAGTTCGATTCGCCAGTGGTTTGGCGGACCTCGGGAATTTCCAAAAGCCACGGCCGAAAACCCGGCGGTGGAAGTCGTTTCCGTCTGGCAACCAGCTGAGGGAACCGGTATCAATGGCTTGCCGACACGCGGCTTTGCCGGGCAGGTGATGTTCTTCACCCGAACCTCCGCCGAACCGGTCCAAGTCGAGGGCGACATCCGCATTTATGTCTTCGATGACACGGGATCGGTCGAAGAACGCAAGAAGCCAATTCACCAATTCGATTTCACGCCCGAAGCCTGGAACACGCACATCACCGATGGCACACTCGGAGCGAGCTACAACGTCTTCATTCCGTACACGAAAGACAACCCCTACCAGACCCGTTGCACGTTGCGAGTACGGATTCAGCAGCCGAACAAACCGCCAGTGTTTTCAGAGTCCATCGCTGTCACGCTGCCGGGACCGTTGCCGAAGGAAGAAATTCAACGCGAGGCTACGCCTCAGTCGTTCACGATGAAAAAATCGACCGTGCCGATCAATCCAAGTCGCGAAGACTACGAAGCCGCTGTTCAGCAAGCAAGTCACCAAGCGAAACAACTCACGACGGCCGACTTGAGCGACGACCATTTCTCTGACGAAGAGATGGCCGCCATTCAGGAGAAGCTCCAAGAGATTCGCAAGGCTCGTGTCGAGAGTCGACAAGTTCCGCAACAAAACTCAGCAGCCAACATGTTTGCGGATCGTCCGGAGACAGTGATGTCACCAGAAGCACCGTCATCGAAGCGGTTCCGTCTTGGCCCCGCTCCCGGTGCCACGACCGATCAAAACGCAACACCCGAACCGTTGCATCACCGCTTCGAACAAGACTTCCGACCGATTCCCACCAAAACAGGCTCCGGACAGGCGGCGAATTTGTTTAACTGACCGTCTGACGAGACAAAATCGGAACTTCATGAGGCTTCCGGCCAACCCGGAAGCCTTTTTTGTTTTCCGTCAATCACCAGACCGGCATTCGAATCGCAAGCGGGAGCGAGTCACCGCGAAACTTGCCGCCACCGCAGATTTTCCCCTCCGAAGCACACCAATCGTGGTTACAATGGTGTGTCCGTAGAATAATCCACGTGGAGGGATGCAGATGCGACGTGCCGGTCGGTTGTTGTCCGTAGCAATTGCAAGCTGTTTCGGAATTAGTTTCGTTTCAGGCGAATGTTCCGCGCAGTCGCTGTTCGGGTCTTCGAGTACTCGAACGACCAACACAGGAAGTGCCAGCGGGTTCGGTGGAACGACATCGAGCTTCGGTGGCACGACTGCGGGTGGTGCTGCCGGCGCGGGTGGTGCAGGGGGCCAGGCAGGACTTCAAGCTGGTTCGTTGGCCGGGAACGGAAATGTGCCCGGTGTGAACAACATCGGGTTACAGGGCGGACTGAGCCAGTTCGGAAGCGATGTGGGTTCGACCTTCACTGGCGGTGGCAATACGACCGGTGGGTTTGTCGGAAACCGAATGGCCGGGCAAAGCATGAACGCGCAAACGCCGGTCTTCAGCTTTCCCGGTGGTGGCAATGCGAATCGGTTCACACCACGAAACAACGCTGGTGCAGGAAATGAACGAGTTATTCGCCCGCGACAGAAAATCGCCTTCGATTACGATCCCCCCGCCCCGACAGTCATTCGCACCGCAGTCACGCAACAGTATCGTCAGTTGCAAACCCGACGACCTGGCTTAGAAGGCGTGACCATCGAAATCGGCGAAGGTCATGCTGCCGTCCTTACGGGCACCGTCCCCGACGAAAACTCGCGTAAACTCGCCGCAGCATTGGCTCGACTGGAACCTGGGATTCGTTCGATTAAGAACGAATTGAAGGTCGCACCGCAATAGAGTCGATTACAGTCCGGCAAATGACGATCACTGTGCCGGAACGTGTAGTTGCAAGCTATCGACCGATGGTCGGGCTTGTGTCGTCCTGCCTGACGGTTGCCAGCCAAGCTCACCCGAAGTGGCAGAACCACTTGGTGATGACATGCCCGGAGCTTCGGCAAACGGGGGACACTCTAACGGGGCCTCGGAAACTGCAAACGGCGGAGCTTCGGCGTATTGCTCGCCTTGAATCTGCCGAACACCACTTCCCATCCGCTGCGGATTCGTGCGAGCCAAATGTTCGCCCATATCGTATTGGGGCACATTCGGGATGTTGGGCAATTCCCACATCGAGGATGGCAAGTGCGATGGGTTGACGTTGATTTCGTTCAGTTCGATCGTCAGTTCCATCTTCGTCAACGGGAATTCGAGTTCCACACGGTGTGGCATGATCACGCCGGAGGGTTCGCGACGGTGATCGCTGAGGGACGCTTTCGCGACCAAATGGGCGGCACCGTCATACAAACTGTGTCCGAGGATAATGCCCAAATTGCGATCGACCAACAATTCGCGACGAACCGTTTGCCCCGACGGCAACGCCTCTTCCATGACAAAATTCACGATGTTCGGCGAAGGCCCGGGTTGCTGCAGTTTGATCTTCGCAGGATCGATTTCCCTCACCCCCAGAGCTTCCATAATCCAATCCGGTTGAAACGGAATTGGTAGACGTTCGGAAACCGCGGGCAGGTGTTCATGTCGGGCTGTGAACAGGTACGGATCGCCACGCCGAATCCAAAACCAGAACTGTTCGGAGTTCGATCCAAAATCGGCTTCTTCACTGCCAAGAACCGATGCCCGCATGCGGAAGTTTCGTGTCCGTTCGACCGCGATGATGGCCGAGAGAGACAACTTCACCGGCAACATGGGTGCTTTGGTAGAGACTTGTGCATCTAGACAACTCCATGAATGGAGCTGGCGAATATTGGCATTCAGGTGTTCGATCAAGTCGCCTTGCGAAAGATCGGGCTGGATCGGTGTAAGAACCTGTTGACGGGTGGGAAATCGGTTGCAACCACAGACGCACACGCACATCCATAGGCACCACACCATCGCAACGCGTCGAGTTGCGCGTTCTTCCGAACGGCTTTTCACGCCGCCGTGTTCGGCTGTCATGATTGGTGAGTGCATCCGTGCCTCTCCAGAGTCAACAATGTTCGGATTCGTTCGCGAACCGCTCGATCGGCACGAAACGCCAATCAATCGTCTTCCGCCTCGATCTGAGTCGTCAATTCATCTTCGAGCGCCTGAATTTCTTCGGGTCGTAATTGAAGATCCTTCATCAAAAACGGCCCTTCGCCCTGACTTCCATACAATTCCAACATGATGGGCCCATCTTCATCCGTGGAGCCTTCCAACCGCAGTCGACGCTTCTGTAGCAGCATTAATGCAACCACATACCGAAACTTCTCCTGGGCCTGGTTACAGTCTTCACTCAAGGTCTCGAAGAACTCGAATAACGACTCTGTATCCAACGGCCTCCGTTTCACTTGTGATACGGGAACCGTGCATTGCCAATACCCAATTGCGTCTTCCGGCGGACCATTCCAACCATCGGCAGAATAGTCGCGACGAACCGTTTCGCCGTTCTCATCGATTAAGATTGAATGGCATACCGCCCCGGGTGCCAGTGGCTTGCCCGTCCCGGCACAAGTCTTTCCAATCGATTTTACGCGATAGTTCATGGGCGAATGCGAGATACGCGACGTGAAATGGCGGCGAATCCTAACGCAGCCCGAGATTTCCAACAAGACCGATCCCGAAGGTGTCCCCGATCCGCGAATGAGGAACCGATCTTGGTGCTCGTGGTTGAATTCAGGGCCACCGGACGGGTAGCACAAAGATACGGTCGCGTCCACGACAAAAGGTAACCAGAGCGTCGCCGTCGCCGCTGATACCGAGTCCGCCAACGTCGTCTTTACGCAAATCGAGCTCAAGCAATTCCTGAGTCGCTTCGATTTGGAACATTTTTAAGACGCCTTTAGCATCGATGGTCGCCAGTGTGCGTCCGTTCGGACTGAACAAACCGCCGCGGATGGCGAGAGCATGGGTATTGAAGGTATGAACCTGACGAAAATCGCTGGTCGTCCACAACACAATCGTCCCGTCCTCGCTGGTCGTGACGAGGTGCTGGCCGTCAGGGGTCACGTCAAGCCAACGAACGACCTGGCTATGGACGTCATCGAACCCGATATTGACTCCCTCCACGAGATCACGCGCATAAACACGCGCCCCTGATGCATAGATAAGGAACCGACCATCCGGCGTGAAACACGCCTCGTTGCCAGGACCGGAGTCCTCATGACTCCACAACGACTCGCCTGATGAAACGTCTAACAAATGAAGGCGACCAGGACTTTTGGAATCCGGACACTCTGTGTAAACCAAAAATCGGCCATCGGGTGAAAACGTGCGGACGAAACCAAAGTTCCATTCTTTGTATGGGATGACGCGTACGGATTCGTCAGCCGTATTCCACACGCGCAATTCTCCCTGATCGCTACTAGCGGCGAACTGGTTCCCGTCTCGTGAGACGGCAACACGCAGCCAGTCTCCTTTCTTGGTCTCGATCGGCTCCCACACATCGGGTTCATTCAGGTTGACCCGATATACGCCGTCGATGCACGCCACAATGCCCTGATTCGCGCCGATCGGCCGCATGTGGTTAATGTCACGCCCGTCGGCGGAAATCAATCGATGGGACTGCACTGCCACTAGTTCGGAGACCTTAAGCTCCCCGTCTTCGCCTCCAGTCCAAAGACGTGATTGTCCTTTTTCAATCGAGGAAGCAAAAATACGGTCTCGATGACCCGCCCACGATTTGAGGGATGCCGGCTTAAATTCGTCACTCTCTGGATTGAGTTTGATTTTCCAAAGTCTCACAACACCGACCGGATCGGCAGAGATCAAGTGAGAGCTATCCGGCGCGAATTCCAGGCGCTGCACAGGATCCGGCGTAAGGAGGACTGTCTGTAAGTCCCAATCCGTCGTACCGCGTACGATGATCCGTCCCGATCTCGAACCAATGGCCAACATGCGATTATCATGCGAGAACGAAACCGATAGAATTTGTTCGGGAGGGCCGGGACGGATTTGAAACATGTACTGATTCGTTTCGAGATCCCAAAGCCGGACGTAGTGATCGGCACCAGCGGTGGCGAGCCATTTCCCATTCGGCGAAATCGCAATCGCTTCGACCCGCCCCACATGTTTTTCAAAGGTGGCCTCTTGTTGCCATGTCTCTGTATTCCATCGAATGACTTGCGAGTCTGCCCCGCAACTCACCATGGACTTTCCATCAGGAGTGAAGGCCAGCCCGAAAACTTGCCTTTCATGGGCTTCAAGGACTTTAATCGGCTTCCGAGTGCTGAGATCAAAGACTTTGATCGTTCCGTCGTCTCCCGCGGAAACGAGTTGTTTCCCGTCAGGCGAATACACCACGCAGTTGACTTCCACCTGACCGGAATCAATCACGCCCTCCACGGCCATGGTTTCGCAATTGACAAACCGAATTGATCCGTCAGCCGTCGAGACGGCGATCTCATTCTTCGTGGGCGACTGGGCAATCCAGTAGATTGCGGAATCCAAGGTCATAGCGGTCCGTGACGGAACACTAATCATACGATCAAGATAGTACCATTCTAGCCCGCGTAGATCGGTGAGTTTCTCGGAACCGATATGCCGATCGAGGAGGGTTCGTGCTTGCCGAATCTCGCCGTCTCGCCATGAACGAGCCGCGAGTTGCATGTCCGATGCATACGACATTCGCCGAGCCTGTAAGGCAAACTCCTTAGCGGCCTTCTCGCTTTCCTCCGCACGATCCTGAGCCTTCGACGCATCATCGAGTGCGTTCTCCAAATCCTCCGTCACGGTCAACAGACTCGCATTGACTTTCCCTAATTGCCGAACGTGGAAACCCAATCCGAGTACACCGAACCACAAAGCGAGTACGATCGTTAGCAACATTGCAGCGGCGGAAGGACGTCGTTTCGCCCACCGCCAAGCGAGCACGATCGAACTCGTCGGACGTGCAGCAATGGCTTCGCCGTTACAAAATCGAATCAGATCGTCGTGCAGTTCCGACGCTTTCGCGTACCGATCTTGCGGACGTTTCTCAAGACACTTCAGACAGATGGCTTGCAAATCGCGTGGAATCGACGGAACGATTCGGCGGGGAGAAACGGGTGACTCGTCGACGATCTTTCGCAACGTGTCCGACAAGTTTTCCCCTTGGAACGGAAGCTGGCCGGTGAGCATCTGATAGAGCATGACACCCAACGCGAACAAATCCGTGTGGGCACCGACAGCTTGCTGTTGCACCTGTTCGGGAGACATATACGCCACGGTTCCCTTGATGACGCCGGTCGCTGTCTGTTGCTGTTCCTCCAAGTTGATGATCTTTGCCAAACCGAAATCCGTAATTTGCGGTCGAAACGGCAAATTGCCTGAGGGTGTGTCGAAGTCGATGAGGATATTGGTTGGTTTCAGATCACGGTGAATAATGTTCGAGAGATGCGCATGCTGCACCGCGTCCGCCAAAACCGCGATGATGCGTGCGATGGTCTCGAATGGCACGGGGTGGCTTTGGTCGTTAAACCACTCCTCCAGCGTGACCCCCGACGTGTACGCCGCCGCCATGAAGCAGACGCCGTCAATTTCGCCAGCTTCATATACCGAGACGATATTCGGATGCTGCAATGCCCCGGCGGCCTGGGCTTCTCCAAGAAACGAGTCTCGACGATTCTCGTTGGTGAGCGCATGATGTCGGGGCAATTTGAGTGCCACCGTCCGCCCAATGACTGTGTCCGTGGCTAGATACACAACGCCATGTGCACCTTCGCCAAGCTTTTTTATCAATCGAAACCGGCCTAACGACTCGCGAACAGGCTCTTCGAGAAACTCGGGTTCTTGGAATTCGTAATCATCCTCTCGCAACTTACCGGCCTCGATTAACCGGGTGCGTACGAATTCCCAATCGCGACCGTTTGCCTTCACTTCTGGACTCTGCTGACATTCAGAAAGTACCCGCAGATCGTCGCTTTCACACAGACGTTCCAAAGTCTGATTGCAAGTCGGACAAGTTTCGAGATGACTACTGAGATGCGAATCGATCGAGTCGAACGGAGACTTTTCTAAAAATTCCTTCCATTCGTCTTTCGTGAGACAGGCATCCATCACGACTCGTCCTTCGGCGGCGTATTCGGAAACGGAAATTGATCTTCAGACAGCCGTTGAACTTCGGCTTCCAACCG
Source organism: Thalassoroseus sp. (assembly GCF_984380535.1). Classification (NCBI taxonomy): domain Bacteria; kingdom Pseudomonadati; phylum Planctomycetota; class Planctomycetia; order Planctomycetales; family Planctomycetaceae; genus Thalassoroseus; species Thalassoroseus sp. The sequence goes on along the minus strand of NZ_CFHRBF010000010.1, from coordinate 175,109 downwards.
TCTCAAGACCCGATATTTCACCTGATAGACCCAGGCACGTGTCTTACCGTATTCCATTGCGATGTCCGCGGGCGGGCGTGAATCTTCCCAGATTTTCTGAAAGACGGCAAACTCATCGGGAAAGTCTTCTTTGATCCGCTCCGAAGCTAACTCGTAGATTCGCCGGTTGATTTCGTCGTCCCACTCGCTGCCGGCATTTTCGCTCGATAAGTCGAGAAGATGATCGGCCAGTCCCCCGCCGACCGCATTGGCTCGCTTCTGCCCCCGCGTGATCATCCGACGGATTTCGTTGCGAGTAATTCGATACAACCAACTACGAAACTGCCCCCGAGCGCGGTCATATTCGAACCGACCGATCGCTCGATATACCCGAACAAAAACATCCTGCGTGACACTCTGGGCATCGGCCGACTGTAGGCCCGCACGCAAACACCGTCCGTAAACAACAGGGCCATACAGTTCGACAAATTCGAACCAGGCATCCTGATTACAGCTTGTGTGTTCACTCGTTTGCTTTAACTTGAGTAGCAACGACTCGCGAGTACTCAGCGGCATCGGGCAGAACGTTTTCTATTGGCTTTCATTTCGGTTTCGACGAAAAAAGCTAGTTAGGTTTCCAGTTACCGATTTCGAGGAGACTCAATAAACAGATCGTGATTCGATGATAAACGCGGACATCTCAACGCGAAAATCTGGCTATTGCTCCGTTTGTTCGAGGAATTTTGGGGTCGTTTTCCAGGCACCGGAGTGCACCCATTCCGCAAGCGGTTTTCGCTCCCGTGGCTGTTGCTCCTGTTTCTGCACGTCTTCGGAGACCCCGCTCAGGTCGTCACTTTGATAGCCAATCGCCCAAGCGGCGACCGGTTCGTAACCTTCCGGAATTTGCAAAACAGTGCGAGCTTGGGAAGCGTTGAACCCGGCCATTCCATGACAGAAAAGCCCCATTGCAGTAGCTTGAAGACACAACGACGCAGTCGCCAAACCGACATCATGCCAGGCATGTTGATTGGGCTTCCCATTGCGGGCGAACCGCGTCGAGGCCACAGAGAGCATCAGCACTGGGGCTGTCTTGGCCCAACCTTGGTTGAACTCGACCAGACACTCGAGCAGTTTTTGATACTCCTCCGGTTGATCTTTGGTGGCGACAAAGAAATGCCAAGGTTGTTCGTTATATGAAGAAGCCGCCCAGCGAGCCGCTTCCAGCAAGCTGCCCAATTGAGCAACTTCAACCTTCCGGTCTGAGAACACTCGCGGACTCCAGCGGTCCCGGATGAGTTCGTGAACTGGTTGCGAAGTATCGGCAGGTTTCTCGATCACGCGTCCTACCTTTTGAGAACTGTGTCAAACGACCAGAAACAGAACACGGGAACGAGTTGTCACTACGTTCCCTTTGTTCTGTAAACAATTCTAGCCAAAACGCTTACTCGCCGTCCAACCCTTTTGCGAGTTTTCCGAGCGCTTCGTTTTCGATTTGCCGAACGCGTTCACGAGTGAGTCCCAACGTTTCGCCAATCTCTTTCAGCGTTCGTGGTTCGGAATCGTCAAGTCCGAACCGCATCCGCAAGATGGTGGCTTCCCGTTCGTCCATGTCTTCCAACATCTGAAAGACGTGTTTAATGTTATCGCTTTCGATCAGTTCCGACTCCGGACCCTTCGCCCGATCGTCCGCCAACATCTCACCCAACGACCACCCACTTTCGGAATGATCCGACTGAGGTGTGGAGTTGTAAAGCTGAATCGCTTTCTTGACGATCTTCAGCTTCTTCTTCGGCAGACCGAGCACCTTGGCGACTTCCTCGGGAGTCGGGGTCCGGCCGGTCTTATCTTGCAATTGAGCCGTCGCCCGTCGCCACTTTGTCAGCAGTTCGACCATGTAAGCCGGAATGCGAATCGTCTTGGCGGAGTTCACCAAGGCTCGCTTAATTGACTGCTTGATCCAGTAACTGGCGTACGTACTGAAGCGGGTATTCATCGTCGGGTCGAAACCCTCGACGGCCCGCAATAGGCCCAAGTTGCCTTCTTCGATCAAATCTTGCAGAGGCAGTCCTTTCCCTGTGTAGGCTCTAGCAATGTTAACAACCAACCGCAGGTTTGCACGAACCATACGGTCGCGGGCTTCCTTGTCCCCGGCGGAAATTTGTCTGGAGAGTTCCTTCTCTTCCCGAGCACTCAGTAAAGCCGTCTCGTTGATCTCCCGGAGGTAGGTCTCCAAAGGGGATTGAACGGCCGACGAAGAGCGACGACGCGAAGTTTTCTGCATAACAGGTGGGTCTTCGTGTTGAGGAGCGGGATGGTCGAAAGCGAGTCCGTGCTGTATATATTCAAACTGGTGCACCCCGGTGGATGGACCAAATAAACCACATATCGCCGTGAGCGGAGTCATTCGCTGATCTCACAGGGATAAGCCGACCATCAAGTGATCGGCAACGTGGTTGATGAATGAGTTCAAGCGACGTTACCCCATTCATCGTCGAAAACTCCGCGCGCCCTGGAAACAAAGACCACGCAATTCAGGCAATTTCCAGAGGGCCGGGCAACTAGGGGAAACGTACCGTTTGCAGCGACTTTAACGGCATGCGGCGGAAGCATTCTCGCTATGTGATCTTATGCACGTAGAAAATGCTGGTGAGCCACTGTTCCACCACCGCGGCCGATGTTCTCCGATTCGGAGTCAGCTTTAACGCACTGGCGAGTTATGCGGGTTCTTCGGTTGATGACAGATTTGCGGAGATAGCACGTCAGGCGAACAGACGTCGCGACCGATGCCTCACTTGATTCCCGATTTTGCCGATCCGTGCAAGAACTCATGGTTCGCTCGTGAACTCAGCCGGCTTGTCGAACGAACGGAATTCGTGCCCGTAACTGGCCGGAAGTGCGTCGTACCACTTTCGAAAGCTCAAGTTGCTGGTTTGTCGCTTCCTCAGCGACTACAACAGGAATCTCCAACTTCCCGGAAACGAAGAAACCGATGGCGATGCGGAAGAGAATTGACAACGAAGCCTCACGCAGTACCAGCAGAGAGGTAAACGGGGCGGGTGTGACGAAGTCCGGGTAATGAAAGCGTTCGTCATCAACAATTTAATACCCGTAGAGCAACGCTCTATCTCTTAAATTGGCATCGCGTGCGTAATGATTGGGCGACTGAGTTCTTGTGATAAATGCCAGGCGAAAGGCGATTGAGATTTCATGGGATGGGCGTTGATTCGAAAGCAGTGGTTTCTTGCGAGTTTGCTAGTTGTCATCCCCGCCGGAATTGGTTTGGGATTGCAAATGACGGTGGCCGACTGGCAGTCAGTGACGGAAGGACTACCGGCATCGGTGGTCAGTCTCATGGGGCTCTACTCACGTCTTGCGACGGCAGCAATTCTCTTTCTGATGTCGTTCAGTCTGGAAAGCCGACGACTCGGTGCGGCGGTTCGCTCGCCAATGCCGACCGTCTTGGCGATCCTAATCAATTACGCGGCCATTCCGTTGCTGGCGATCCCCCTTGCGAAACTCCAACTCACCACCGATTTCGCGATCGGACTTGCAATCACCGCCAGTGTGCCGTGCACGATGGCTGCGGCGTCCGTCTGGACACGCAAAGCTGGCGGGAACGACGCAATCTCCTTGATGGTAACCATGGTTACGAACGGAATCTGCTTCGTCGTAACGCCGTTTTGGATCGCCATTCTGGTCGGCAAAGCCATCGACCTTGATGCCGCCAGCATGATGTGGCGACTGGCGTTGTCGGTTTTGCTTCCCTGTTTCATCGGCCAGTTGATGCGGATCGGAAAGTCGCCCCGCGAGTGGGCCACACGCAATAAAACCCAACTGGGAGTTGTGGCTCAACTTCTGATTTTGAGCCTGATCTTTCTGGCGTCTGTCGGCGGTGGACAGACCTTGAACTCAAGTGGAAGCGGCGCAGGGGTTGGGGCAATCGTTCTCGTCTGGCTCACCGGGATCGGATTGCACCTTGTCGCCATGGGAGTTGCCTGGATTGCGAGCACCGCGTTGCGTTTCGAAACGGATGACACAAAGGCCGTCATATTCGCGGCCAGCCAAAAGACGCTTCCGATCGGCGTGTTGATTGCAACGGATCCGGCGATGTTAGGAAACCCGAATCTTCTTGGCAACGGAATTGGAGTTCCGTTTGCGGTCTTCCCGATTCTCATGTTTCACGCTTCGCAATTATTCATCGACACCGCAGTCGCTGGCTACTTGGCAAAAAAAGAAACCGTTGTCGTTCCACAGTGAACGACAACGGTGAGATCAAAACCACAGAGAGACATTATAAAACCACCGAGGCACCGTCTTTACGGTTTCGGAAGCTTGATATCGAGTTTGTCGTAGTTGGGATCGCGGAAAACGCTGTAGAATCGCATTCCAAACCCGCGTTTCAACTCATATTCCGCTCGTCGCTCCCACGGTGTACCGGGGTGATTTTTAATGACATCGGCATACATCTCGCGAGCAAATGTTTCTTGCTCTTCGACATATTTCAAGTACTCTTCGCGTTCCATACTAAGACCGAACGCTGCTTTGAGACGTTTGAACTGAGCATCGTCCGCGACAATCATCTTCGGCGTTCGGCCGACGTTCCAACGATTGTGATTCTTCTTCGCGGGTTCGGGCATATTGTTGGCATGGGCGTCCATCGCCAACAGGTACTGGAATAATCGCACGCGATACGCGAGACATTCGGCGTAGGCGAGATCGTAGGCGGCTCGCCAGCGGTCGGAGTCTTCTTTCGCTCGCAGTTTTTGAACGCCTTCGAGTAAGCCGATTCCGGTGTTCAACAACGCCATCGCGCGGGCTGCCTTCTGAACTTCCTTGGCGGCTTCCTGACGAAAACCAGCCACGTCGAGTGGGTACCAGTGCTCCCGAATATTCAAGTTCGGATCGTACGCAGGTAGCAACCCTTTCTCGACCGCATCCTTATTCGGATTCAACCGAGCAATCACATCGAAGATAGTTTTTCGAAAGTCGCTGCGTTGGCGTTCGGCCGCGTATTCCCGTCGTGGTAAGAGAAGCGGCGTGTAGCGTTTCATGTCCAAGAAATCGAACTTCCGCTTGTCGTTCGCACCCGCCCCCGTCAGGTCTTCCTCTTCGCCTGGCAACACGAAGAAGATCCCGCCGGATTCTTTACAGATACGAACCTGTTCGTAAGGCCCGAACCCACTTTTGAAGGCGTCCCAACGGCTATGCAGTCCGTCCCACTGCAGACATTCCGGGAACGCAGTTTCCGGCCCGCGGCGGATTTGCAACCAATGCCACAAATTGTATTTCGGGTCTTGCCAACGAATACGTGCGTAGGGATATCCGAAAGTCGCCTCTCGCCCCAGGATGTAAATCGGGCTTTTGATTTTCTTCGCTCGTGCGACGATTTCCTCGACACCCATCCCATCGTCACCGGATTCGTCCGAGACCACAACGACAACCAACCGACGCTTCTGCCGCACAGCACGAGGGCCGTACTGCTCCATCGTCTGCACGACCGCTTGCGACAGATTCTCGAAACCACTTTCATCGATTTTGATCTTGTCGATGGCTTCGCGAATTTTCTTCACGTCGGTTGTCGGTTCCGGTGTGAGGTAGCTCACGTTCTGACCAAACGCACCGATCACGGTATGCAACACTTCGTCTTGGGCACGGATTTTTTCATCCTGCTTTTGAACCAAGCCTAATTCTTCGTAGACCTGATGGAAATTCGCTGCGATCTCTTTTTGGTCATCCTTCATGCTGTCGGACTGGTCGAATAACCATACCACCAGCACTTTTTGTTCACGCATGATCCGGGTCAGCTCTTGTGTCAACCGGCTCAGGGCTGCCCCATAACCTTCAACGATTGCGCCAATCTCCCCGGTGACTTCGCCTTCGCCAAGGTCCATGGCGACTTCACCTTCGCCAGGTCGGGTGATGTCACCAGGATTGACCTCGATTTGCGGGTCTTCGAGTAACTTATCGATTTCCACGTTTTGAGTGGCCGCGGAAACAGGGCTGGCGGCAGCACCGACTGCTCCGGTGACGGCACCTCCGGCAACAACATTCATGCTGTCCGCAGGAGTCGGATTCAGTTCAAGCTCTTGCGTGTATTCTTCTTCGGTTCGATCTTCGTTTAACACGGACTCAACGACGATTTCCTCCTGCTGATCGTCAAGCGATTGTTTGATGAGAAACAAACCGAAGAGCAAGATGCCGTGAAAGACGATCGACACACCGACAGATGAGAATGTCGAGGCGTTAGGAGCTTTGGACATTGCATTCCCTTAGGCCACGCCGATCGTTGAGTCCTTCTCGATCGTGGGCTAATTCAAATTCGCTGGGGTGGATTCCGCCAAACCATCCGTGACAGAGTTTTTGGAGAGGCGTCGTTGCCGTTATTTAATAGGCCAATTAGAGAGCAGGCCGAACCCGTTTTTTCTGAGCCGCCTTCTTTTTCATTTCGTTCTTTTTCTCTTCTTCATCTGCAAACTGCGGTCCATCGGGATTGTTGTTGCCACCACGATTGGCGGGAGCCAAATTGACGGCGAACTCTTGCCAGTCCCAACCCAGTTCTTGACTGAGTTCACGCTCGGCTAATTCCGCCCAAGGTGTTCCCGGATGCTCGTCGATAACGCGGGTTAGGTATTCCTTGGCTTTCTTTGCCAGCTTCTTGACGCTTGGACCTCCCAAAATATCTGCAGCCGGGACCAATCGCCAGTGGTTGCTGCCCTTCTTTTCGAAGCTCTTTGGGGTGGATTTCATATCCGCCAGCACGACGTTGTATCCGTAAGCTCGGACTCGCATCGCGAGCACACGTCCCATAGCGAGATCGTAGGCGGCACGCCAGCGTGGCGAGACGAGTTTTTCCCGATCCTTCTCACCACGTTCGAGCATCGATTGCATCTGCTGTAGATTGAAGTCAAAGACCGCGGCCGGTTCTTGAGCCGCTGTCGCCTGCTGCCGGAGGACCGTGTCGGTATCGGCCCGAAACACAAGTTGCGGCGACACAATTCGGTCAACATTGGTCTTTCGAGCGGTCATCACCAAAGCGCCTTTGGCTGCGTTGCTGACAAGCTCTTTTTCGTACTCGCGGATCGGGCCATAGTCTGGCGTGTAGCTTCTCATCACCGAGAAATCGAACTGCGGACCACGGACACTATCTTCAGCGACCAAGTACAACCCACCGGTTTCCGCACATAGCCGAGTCAATGCGTAAGGGCCATAACCGGACGACATCTGGTCAAGGTCACGACCACGTCCGCCCCAGAACCCCAGGTTCAAACGCTCCATTGCGACCGACTCGGGACCTGCATCGATCGGAAGATACTCTTCGCCGCCGTCCTCGTATTTCCAGAGGACGTATCCCTTTTCACGTCCAAAGGGAGCCGCATTCCCGACGCAATAGCATCGGACACCAACTCGCCGAGCGGTTTGCACGGTTTGTTCCAACAGCTCGAAATCGTCTCCCCGTTCGTCTGTTACAACGATGACCATCATGTTTCGTCGCAACTTCGTCCGATACGACCGCCATTTGTTGATCACCTGGCCGACAGCACCGAACACATTTTCGGTCGGTGTACCATCAGATTTAATTTTGCGAATGGCTTTGACAATCTCGCCGACATCATCGACCGGTTCCGGCGTGATAAAGTTCGTGCTGCTGCCGAAACTCACGACGGCAGTTTGCAATGCCCGCCCGGAATCGACATCCAACTGACCAAGTTGCTTGTAAACGTTCTCGAAGCGATCGGCAATTTCGTCGCGTCGAGCTTGTTGTGACAGCGAGGCATCGAAGACCCACACAACGAGCGTTTTACGATCTCGCAGTGAACCGGCAATTTCGGCTGTCAGGCGGTCCATCGAACCTTCCACACCACCCACGTAATCCGTCGCTCCGGTTGTGTCGATCGTATCCACGAACTCGGTCTGCTCTGGTGATGCAACCATGTCGAGTTGTGGCTGCTGAACCGAGACCAACTCCTGATCGATCTCCTTTTCGAGTTGCTCTTGCGGATCGGAGTTAGCTTGCGTCTTCGCCGCCTGCGACGGACTCAACGTATTCATCAGACTATCAGAACCAAGTTGATCCGTAATCGTTGGGTCGAAAACGAATTCATCCGGGATCACGTCTTCGTCGCTCATGGCAGTGTCGATCACAGTTTCCTCATCTTGAGGCATATAAAGCGTGATCGAATAGAGGAACAGCAACAGACCGACGTGCAAAACGCAGCTAATTGCCCATGACGGCAATTCCATCAGACTCGAAAATTGCGATTTCGAGTCCCCAGGTGCCGCGGATGCATTTTGAGGATTGGGAGCAGCAAAACTCACCGAATTCTCCTTTGTATGGTGGGGTCGAGGGATGCACCAGCATCACCCCGAATGGGCAGGACACGGTCTAAACGCTGTACTCATGCCGAGCATCTCGGGAGGGGTCCGTGATACGTACGTCGGCGTGAAAGATCTCTTGACGCAATATTAGACTACCAAAATTCCACGAAAATGTCCACGAATTTCCATTTTTCGCAGGATTTCACTACTTATATTACCCAGCAAATCGCCAGACTGTTCGTTGGAAAATTCTCGTTGAACACAGAAACAGCAAATCGAACGGATTCTACGACCTTCAACGCCAGATTCGAGCAATCCGGGTGACTGGAGCCGAATTCATCGTCGCCATGCGGGACATATCGCCGATAATCTATGTGACCGATTGGCAACGCATCTGCGGACGTTGCCGAATGTCTCAGGGATCGACTTCTAGCCGATCTTTGTTCTCCTTTCTTCGAGAACACTTGTCCCCCTGGGAGACTCATCATGCGTTATACTGAAACGTGGTTGACCAGTTCGGACGGACGGCGATTATTCGTTCGACATTTCACCCGTCCCCAGACTCCCGCCGGTCGCACGATTTTCTTGATCCACGGGGCTGCCGAGCACGGTGCCCGATATCGGCACGTTATCGACTGGTTTTTGAAGTCCAATTGGAACGTGGTGGTGGATGACCATCGCGGACATGGCTTGTCGGACGGTGTTCCGATGCACCTCCGACACTTCGACCAGTACCTCTCGGATCAGCGTTTGATCCAAGAGCATCTGGCACTTTCCCCCCGACATTGTGTCCGAATCGGTCACAGTATGGGGGGATTGATCACCGCTCGACTCGCCCAAGCCGATCCTGAGTTGGTCCCGGCGTTTATCCTGAGTTCGCCGTTACTAGGCATCCGTGTGCCGATCCCATCGCATACCAAGGCTGTCGGACGGGTGCTATCTTGGGTGGTTCCTCGCACACGGTTTCGCACGCCAATTCAACATGAAGACGTGTCTCGCAATCAGCATGTCGTCGACGATCGTCGAGCCGACATCCTGCTGCACCGGTCCGTCACTGCCGGTTGGTTTTTCGCCATTCAAGCAGCCCTTAAAGCCGTCTGGGAGCAAGCCAATCGTGTGACTCAGCCGTTTCTGATTCTCCAAGCCGGTGACGATCGCATTGTCGATCCGGACGCACCGGAGGCTTGGTTGAAGCAAACATCTTCAGCGGATCGAACCTTCCGCGAGTTTCCCGACTGCTTCCACGAATTGCATAGCGAGCCGGAATGGGAGACCGTTTTGGGGACGATCTCGCAATGGTTGGAGGAACGCTGGACCAGCGAGGGTTTCAAGTTCGCTGACGGGCACCCCCGCTCGGCTGCCTAGTGCAGTTTTCCTTGCCTGGTAGCAGTCTCTGATTCGTGGGTCCGGTCAACAAATATTTTCTCGCGACCTTCAGCGACGCAGAAGACCTAAGACGGTGTAGACATTTCCCGCTGCTGAATCCACAAAAAAGCAGGCCCCGAAGTCTCGGAGCCTGCTTTCGCTGATTGGATCTGCATCTTACGTCTGCAAGACGTTATGTCGTCGCCTTTTCAGCAGCCGGTGTTTCCGGTACTTCTGGTGCTTCCGGGGTTGCTGGCGGGACCGGTGGTTTCGGAGCCTTCTTAGCCTTGTTCATCGGCTTTTTGGCTTCTGGCTTCTTTGGTTCCGGTTTTTTCACTTCTGGCTTTTTAGCCTTTGGTGCTTTTGCTTCGGGCTTCTTGGCTTTTTTCGCTTCGGGCTTCTTCGGTTCTGGAGTTTCAACCGTCTCAGCCGGTTTCGCTTCGGCTTCAGGTACGATGTGCTCTTCGATGATGATGACTTCCGACTCCGAACAGCCTTCGCATTCCACGATAACTTCGGACTCACAAGAAGCGCAAGGCGCTTCAATGATGACTTCCGATTCGCATGGCGTGCAGACGGTTTCGACTTCGTAGTAAACCGTTTCGCAGGTTGTGTAGGTTGGTGTGCAGGCTGGTGCGGAGGACTTCGAGCAGTGTCCTGCAAAAGCCGGTGTCCCTAAAGCCAACACAGCAACTGCTGCCAATGAATGAGCTAACTTCATTTCTTCCCCTTCGACTTCCCATGGTCAGTCAATTGTGAATCAATCGCAATTTATACCGAATTGGTAAAATGGCGAACATGGGTAATATGATGGGGTTTCGCAGATTCCGAGGCAAGATGGATTTAAAGTTTTTAGTCGGATTTTGCGGAATTGTTGACGAGGTCGAGGAACTCTTGCTCGGTGAGAACGGTCACTCCGTACTCGTTCGCCTTCGTCAATTTGCTGCCGGCTTTCTCGCCAGCGACGAGGTAGTCGGTATTCTTGGAAACGCTCCCCGACGCCCGTCCGCCGTGTTGTCGGATCAGCTCTTTGGCACCATCCCGATCGAGTTCCGTAAGCTTCCCGGTTACCACGACCGTTTTTCCCGCCAACACGCCAGCTTCCGCATCGGCCGGTTTCTCGTCGACCGGATTGCCAAAGTTCAATCCTTGGGCACGGAGTTCTTCAATCAACGTCTTCCCAGCCTCGGACGCAAAGAAGGCATGGACGGAATGCGCGATAACGGCACCGATTTCGTCGACGTCAGCCAGTTCCGCTTCGCCTTGGGACATCAATTCGTCCATCGTGCCGAAACGGTCTGCCAACAAACGCGCGTTGCTTGAACCGACATGCCGAATGTTCAAACTCGTCAGCAAACGCCATAGCGGTTGTGACTTTGATTGCTCGATACCGGCCAGCAACTTATCGACAGATTTTTCGCCCATCCGTTCGAGTTTGAGAATTTCTTCCCGCCGCGACGCTAGACGATACAAATCCGGAATGGAGTGAAGCAGGCCAGCTTCGAGAAGTTGCTCGACCAACTTGATCCCCAACCCATCGATATCCATTCCCTCCCGACTGGCGAAATATCGCAGCGTTTCTCGGAGCTGAGCTGGACATTGAGGATTGACGCATCGCAGGTACACGCCCCCCTCATCTTTGGTTACATCAGAATCGCATTCCGGGCATGCGGTTGGTTGAGGAAACGGCGTCTCAGAACCGTCGCGAAGATGTTCCTCGACCCGCACCACATGCGGGATGATTTTGCCAGCTTTCTCGACAATGACGTGGTCACCCACTTGAACGCCGAGACGTTCGATTTCATCCCAGTTGTGCAAACTTGATCGCGAAACCGTCGTACCTGCGATTTGTACGGGCTCCAATTCTGCAACCGGCGTCAATGTGCCTGTTTTGCCGACTTGGATTGTGATGCTGTTCACCTTGGTGGCAGCTTCATATCGCTCCCATTTGTAGGCGATCACCCACCGTGGGCTTTTTCCTCGCGACCCAAGTTCGTCGCGAAGAGCGAAATCATCGACTTTGATCACAATGCCATCGACTTCGAAGTCTAGCGTGTGGATTTCTTCCGCCATCACGTTTGCGCGTTCCAACGCCGCTTCGATCGTCTCGAAAGCCTCTACGTTCGGTGTAACGGGAATTCCCATTTTCGCCAACGCAGCGAGATACTTCTGATGGGTTTTGAAATCGTGATCGGTGTATCCAACGCCGTGGGCAATGAAACGAATCTTGCGTTTCGCACAGAGCTTGGGATCGAGCAACTTCAGCGCACCAGCAGCGGCGTTTCGCGAGTTCGCATAGGGTTGTTCTCCCCGGGCCTCTTGCTCGGCAACCAACTTTGCGAAATCTGCATTGCCAATGTAGGCCTCGCCGCGAACTTCGAGTTCATGAGGCACATCGTTCCCGGCAAGTCGCAGGGGGACACCTCCAACGGTGCGGGCGTTATGCGTGATGTTGTCGCCCTGTTCCCCGTTGCCGCGAGTCACGCCTAGAGTGAGTTCGCCATCAACGTACAACAACGCAAGTGCCACTCCGTCGATTTTGTATTCGACGGTATACTCAAGTTTGCGGTCCGGCAGAAGTTTGCGAACTCGCTTATCGAATTCGATCACGCCGTCTTCATCGTAGACGTTGTCGATCGAGAGCATCGGCACGCGGTGCTCGACCGTCTCGAATCCGCTGATCGGTTCGCCGCCAACTTTCTTCGTAGGGCTGTCCGGTGAATCGTATTCGGGATACTTCTCTTCGAGTTGTTCGAGTTCTTTTAAGAGTTTGTCGAATTCGAGGTCCGAAATCTCCGGCCGGGCTTCTACGTAATACAGTCGCGTATGCCGTTCGAGTTCCGCACGTAGTTTCTCAATCTTCGTCTTCACGCGAGCCGTCATGAACGGGGTCCCTTCGAATGAAACCGTGCCCTACAAAACGAAACTGGCGGCAAACTACTGGGTTTCGGGTAGCTCTTTCGATCGATGCCGTTGCTGAGTTCGACTCTGCCAACGGTCCATGCCCATCGCCAGTACTGTGACGACGAGGAGCAAAACCACCTCCCAGAAAATGATCTGTCCACCATAGTTATTGATGGTACGAATTGCGGGAGACTGCGGATCTCCAAAGATTGCGGCCACGAAGGCCAAAATCGTCACCACGAACACTGTTGCAGCAAAGACAGCCAGACGAAAAAAAAGATTCAGCGGGGGCGACTGCTGTTCGTCGGTGGAGTCGTGGGAGTTCGAAGTCATGTGCGGACCGGATTTAAGAAAGAAAACCCCGCTCGCGAAGTTCTTGGATGTTGCCAGGCGCACTCTCGGTCACGCGATCGGCCACATATCGAAGAACGGCGATTCCGGCCAACGGCTTCGGAGCACTGAGAATCGCAACGCGATCTTCCTCTTCTTCGTCGAGTTGCCGATCAAGCTTCGCGACGGCTTCCTCGACAGAATCGGTGACAACGCGTTCGGCTCCTCGTCGATTCACCATTTTGAGATTCGAGAAGGCAGCCGTCCGGGCTAGCAAGAAATCAATCATCTGTGAGTCATCGGACTCATCGAAGAAGTCCCGAAACTCCGGGCGAAGAGTATCGGGCGTGATCAACTTGGGGCGTGTGATGTTCACCTGCCCCTTGCGAATCGTCACAGTTCCACCCGGTTCGTCTGCGTCGAGCACGAGATAGTAAGGAAGATCGTTATCCCCAAACGTGAATAGCGTATAGGGCATCGATCGTTCAATTCGCACGGAATTCCACGCTTCATGAAAGCGACGCTCGTATTCGAATTCCTCGAACAAAGGAAACCTTGACCTTTCCATTTCACTTCTCGGTGTTCGCAGCGGAACGACCATTCGACTAGCACACGATTTCAAAGGGATGCCCACTTTCGTCGACATCCCCCTGAGACGGAAGCTAGTCCTGCTGAACGGTCCGCAAGTCGCGTTCGAATTCCTGCAAGTACTCCCCCATGGAATCCTGCTCGCGATCCCATAGCCATTTCAAGGGGTACTCTTTGGGAATGTCGCGGTTGTTCTGTTCGAGGGCACGTCGCCAGTAAATCAGGGCTAGCATGCCTTCCTCGACCAGATTGCGGTCCTCCGCTAAGTCGTATTTGTTCGCTTCGCGGAGTTCTTTATCTTCGTAATCCGCTTGTTCTTCCGAGGCCTTCTTGAGCATATTGGAGAACTTCTTCATTCCGGATTCCAGCTTCTGCACCGATTCCGGTGGCGTGCCGTCAGGTCCGTAAACAAGTTCGCCACGTTTGAAAGCGAGACGCCCTTCGTACATTTCCTGGTGAGCATCGTTCATTTCCGGATCGCTCTCCAGCTTGGCTCGTTCTCGCCAATACCGGTAGTTGGTCAGATTCTGATAGAACCGCCAACGGGATACCTTCTCTTCCGGCGGAATTCCTTCCTGCTTGGCGAGCGCCCGCATTTCATCCGAAGTCGATTCCAGGTACATCTTGCCGGCACTGGTTTCGAACTCCTCACGCCCAAAACGTTCGATCCAGTCTTGGTACGCTAAACTCCATGCCGTCGCCGTTTTATCGGTGAACTTCCCTTCGCGTTGACGAGCATCGGCGTAATCAAAATACGATCGCGATGGATAATGCCGAAAGAGCATCGGAGCCATCAAACGTTGACGAATCCCCGGCAAAGAGTCGATCCGGTTGGCTTCGAGGAACCAATCCCGTGATGCGAGATAGTTGTCACGACCACGGTCGTTCATCTCAGGATCGACACCACCTTCGAACTTCGGATCGGGATCGCTGAGGAAGAATTGGCGGAAGAATCGCCATTCGTCGGAGCGACCGATCTTATGTCCGATCAACCGACCGACGTCCCAAGCCAATTCGGGAAACTTTTGGTTCCGCTGCTGTCCGTCTTTGGTGAACTTCGTGCCTTCCTTGACCCAGAAATACCGGTCTTCGACGGCGTCCCATTGGGACGACACATTGTAGGCTAAGTCCCAACCGTGATACCGCCAGACATCGAGAAAGTGCGGCTGAAGTGTGATGATACTGTTGGCCAAGGCCCGCATCTCTCCCCAGGCTTTGACCTTCTTCATTTCATCGTGCTGCATCCATAACTGATTGACGGCGATGCCCCGCATGCCCAGCAACACCAAGTTCATGGCGGCACTCGACGGATCGACATTCCCGAGCGTGCTTTCGCCAAGCTCGTATTCCGCCCGCTGTTGGGCGAGGATGCCACCGGGATCTTCTGCTTGGCCGTTCGCATCCTTCTTACCGGATGAGGGACGTCCCAAAAGAATGGTGGGAATCAACAGCAGCACGATGCCGCCGAGATAGACCAATTTGCGTTGCTGTGAAGACAGATTGTTCATTTGGACTCCAGTTCACGGAATCGCAAGGACAGATATCCGAGAAGAAAACACGGAATAAAATATGCAAATGTCACGGCGAACGCGGGTAAAAGTCCCGCTGACCAAGGCACGTCAAACCCTGCAGCCGCATATGGCGAGAGTTTGTAGACGCGGAAGTCGGGGAAGGTTTTGTAAACCACCCACAACCCGCCCAAAATTCCTTGGTCGGCCGCCTCGATGATTTCTTGACTACGCGATTGTTCCAAGTCGACCGTCGGATTCTTGTGGTCAATAATCCGTCTGACGGACTCCAATGACCCCCAACGATCTTCGAGCACCAATTTCTCTAAGAACGGATAGAAACCGGCACCGACAATGACCAATGTGATTGTTAATAGCGTCGCGACTGGTCCTTTGACGAATGTACTCGCCGTAACCCCGAAGGTGACGACCAGCAAGATCATTAGCCAATCCCCCGCGACGGCTTTGAAGTAAGTCGAAGCGAACGGTCGGTCCGGCGTACGAATGAATAAGTCAGGCCGAGCCATCCCGAGGTATTGGCCAGGACTCAGACAGAAAATCTCAACTCGCAACCGTCCGCCGTGACAAAGATCGTTGAACAAGTCGACCGGATCGCCGGTTTCGCTAAACAACTCACGAGGAATGTAGTGCAGGTCGCCATGATATTCACTCACGCGAAACAGGTGATCGACCGCGAGATTTGTCAGCTTGGCACTGAGTACGTCGGCATGTTCGCGAATTAACTCACTCTGTGTTTTCAAAGCCGCTGCGAACGCCTTTTTGTCGACATTTGTGGCTTCACCCGTCTCTACGATGGATTGCGCCGCCGACACAAATTGATCGACCGGGAAACCGGCATCGTCGCTCGAGAAGGGTTCCAGTACGGCGATGAAATCCCGATATCCGGCCGCAGCGGCGTTCAACTCGGCATCACTGACTTCGAGGGCCCCGGTTTCGATTCCATTCGCGAATTCGGCCATCCGAATCCCGGCTTGCTCGAACTCGCCTTCGTCGATCATCCCGGTTAATTCTTGAAAACTCACACCCGCGCCGAGTGCTCTCGCCGTTCGATCACGCAAGTCGCGAACGATCCGCATCCGACACAGAAGACCTTGCTTCATGTCCCCTTTGTTGGTTCGGAAGGACTCAAAGTGTGTTTCGAACTGGAGTCGTTCGGCAGAGACGAGTTCCACATCATCCCCAAGCTCTTCATTCTGCTTAGGGTCCAAACTGTACGATTCAATGTCGCCGGATTGTACTTCTCGTGTGACCGCATCCGACTCATCGATGTCATCGAAATCCCAAATGGCGGCCGCCTGTGTGGCACCAGCAATGTAGCTGCGGAAGTCCCAGACGTCCCCCACGTTGATCCCGAGTCGAGCAGGGCGACCATCGGGACCGAGGAACGAGAGATTTCCATAAATCGGCACCCGTGCGACCAAAGCGTCTTTCGCCGAAGCGGGCACAAGCCGGATGATCCAGAAGTAGCCAATCACCGCCATGACGGCCAAAATCAGGGTGCCGACAGCGCTGTAACCGAGGAGTCGACCCAGGTAGATTTCACTTCGGCGGGCAGGTTTCGTCACCACGGTGTGCATCGCCCGGTTTTTAATGTCTTGCGGAATCCCCCAACATGACATCAAAAGAACCAACGGCAAGGTGAGCCAGCTGATCATCAGCAACATGGTGGAGACGTGAACCTTCACCTGTTGCTCAGATGTGGGCATTTCCGAATCCGCCAGGAACCACCCGGCGAACATAAATAACGCCCCGAAGACGACAAACACCAGCAGAATCTTACGGCGGATGGCTTCCCGAATGGTGAGTTGCGTTAAGGCCCAGATGCGCTCCAAGGACAACTGAAACAAGTCTTCACCGGCACTTGCGAAACCAGCAAACACCTTGGAAACCGCGCTGCCGACACTGAAACCTGACGAAATCAATGCAGCGGCGAAAACCATCAAAACCGCAACGCCGAGGAATAGCCCGAAAACGATTCCCCAACTCAACAAACCATTCCAGAAATCGAACGGCGTCGGATTAAAGGACATGAATCACAGTCCGCGAAAGAAAGAAATTTGGAATAATCAAGACGACAACATTGGATAGTGGAACGGTGTCCACGGATTACTCGTCGTTCGAACTCGCGGTCGCGGTTTCGGGACTGTCGCTCGATTGTCCCGGTGGAACGAATCGCCGTCCCGGTCGGGCCTGACTTTCCTTCACCGTGTTCACAAAGAGATCATCGAGACTGTTCGTCGGATGCGTGACACCACGGATTTCAGCCCCGTGTTTGGCCAAAGCGGCACGCACATCGGCCATCGCTTCGTCACTAAGACTATCGGTACGCAACTGCGTTTCGCCCTGGGAGACCAGAAGTTCGTCGAAGCGACCGAGCACTTTCAATTCGCCAGAGTACAAAATCGCGATGCGGTCGCAAATTTCTTCGATGTCCGGCAGCAGGTGCCCACAGATGACGACCGTTTTACCTTGCTCGCGCAACCCTTGGATGATGTCTTTCATCTCCTGACGCCCGATCGGGTCCAAACCGCTGGTCGGTTCGTCGAGAAGGACCAACTCGGGATCGTTAATCAACGCCTGCGCCAACCCGATTCGCCGAGTCATCCCTTTGGAATACTCTTTGAGCTGACGATTCCAGAACCGTGGATTGAGTTTAACCTGGTCGAGCAGCTTCTCGGTGCGGTCTTTCCGCTCCTGCTTCGACATCCCGAAGAGTTTGCCATAGAAGTCGAGCGTTTCCCGGGCGGTTAGGAAGCGATAGAAATACGATTCTTCCGGTAGATACCCGATGCGGCTGTTCTTTTTCACCTCCAGAGCCGGTTCCCCGAAGATGCGAATGTCGCCTTCGGTGGGGAACAAGAGGCCCAGCAGCAGCTTCATCGTGGTCGTTTTACCACTCCCGTTTGGCCCCAAAAGTCCGAAGACCTCGCCCTTCTCAATCGTAAGACTCAGCGAGTTGACCGCACGTGTCTTACGCCGTCCCCAGAAGTCACGGTAGTCTTTGGTTAAGTTGCGAATCTCGATAACCGGTTCGGAACTCATCGCAGGCCTTTGATGGAAGTAGGGTGTCGAATTATGAAAAAACGAGAGAGAAAAACAAAATCAACCTGCCCGGAGCGATCACGCTCGTCACAACGCCTGGAAACCAGAAAACACGGTTGGGTTTGAAACCAACTACGTCGGATTTCCCCAAGTCGTTGGAGCGAAAATTGTCTATCCGCGCATGTTAGGGAATCTGCTGATAGACAGATTTTTTACTGTAGAGTCACGGAACTTCGATTGCAAGCGCCGATCATCGTTGCGGTTCCGTCATCGTCCACGGAGGGCCGATTCTAGGGATTCGTGGAACAAATTGCTCTCTGATGCCGCTTCCTTCACCGAATATTCGCAATGCAACGCTTAAAATCGGGCTTGGCGTTGGGAAAGATACTCTAACAGCGCTTTATCGAAAGGCATGCTGGTGTCGAGCGGCACATAGTCCGCCCCGACCGAAAGACACTCCTGCTGATACTTCGAGCGCAGCTCGTTCAGTGCTTCGTGATAATCCGCGCGGGCCCCGGAAGCGTCAAGCACGAGATGTTCGCCGCTTTCCGGGTCTTGAAAATCGACGAGCCCGTCGAACGGGAACGAGACCTCGGCTTCGTCAAGCACATGGAACACGATGACATCATGCCCGGCATGACGCAGGAGTCGTATGCCTTCGATGACCGGTTCGGGGTCGGTCAGCAAGTCGGATAACAACATCACCAAGCCGCGATGTCGAATCATGGCGGCCATCCGTCGCAGGTTCGCACCGATATCCGTCACGCCTTGCGGTTTTGCTCGTGACAGCAACGCCAGCATCTGCCCGAGCTGTGTGCGTTTGCTCCGCGGTGGCAAACTGCTGCGGATCACTTCGTCAAACGTGACCAGTCCGATCGGGTCCTGCTGGTGAATCATCAAATACGCCAGCGCCGCCGCCAGACAGACCGAGTAATCAAATTTCGTCAACTCTTGCCGATACGTGTACCCCATGCTCTCCGAAAGATCGAGCATCAAATAACCGGTGATGTTCGTTTCGGCCTGGTATTTCTTGACGTAGAACCGATCCGTCTTGGCGTAAACGAGCCAGTCGATGTCTTTCGGATCGTCACCGTGGTTGTAACGCCGGTGTTCGCTGAACTCGACACTGAATCCGTGAAACGGACTGGCATGCAACCCCGCAAGAAATCCCTCCACAATAAACCGTGCCCGCAAATCCAGTCGGGCAACCGTTTGGATGACTTCGGGCTTGAGATAACTTTCGGCGGTCCGCATGAAGTTTCGCTTCCTTGGTCGTCCTACGGCCGTGTGATGGTTTCGTTCAAATTGAGGATGGCACGAGCGACACTCGTCCAAGCGGCTAATTCAACGGGATCAACGGCATCGGAGTGTCGGAACTGACCCACCGCGAGTAAATCAGCGACAGCGGTCGGTTCCTCGGCGTACTGGGATCGATGTTGTTGCACCAAGTCTCGCACGAGTTTCAACTCTTCAGGATTCGGTGTCCGTGACAACACGCTGAAGAACATCGCTTCGATCCGGGCTTCGTCCGTGGAACCGGCGTTTTGCAAGATTTTCGCAGCCAAAGCGCGAGCAGCTTCGACATAGGTCGGGTCGTTCAGCAAGACCAATGCCTGCAGTGGCGTATTCGAACGAGGACGTTGGACGGTGCATTCCTCGCGGGTGCTGGCATCGAACGCCAACATGCTGGGATGCAAAAACGTACGACACCAATACGTGTAGAGTCCACGACGATACTGATTGTTTCCCGTGTCCGCCTGCCAGGTTCGGCGGGGGAAATTGAGATGACTCCAATATCCGGCCGGCTGATACGGCTTGACACTGGGGCCGCCTACGGTTTCATTGAGTAATCCGCTGACAGCAAGGGCATTATCGCGAATCGACTCCGCCGGCAAACGCCATCGGGATTGTCGAGCCAACCAGTAATTGAATGGGTCCGCTTCCCGTTGCTGGGAACTTGCGATCGAAGATTGACGGTACGTTTCGGACATGACAATCAGTCGCACGATATGCTTCACATCCCAACCGCTTTCGCGAAATTCGACGGCCAACCAATCCAATAATCGCGGATGTGTCGGCCACGAGCCTTGCGAACCCAAATCGCCGGGTGTTCTCACCAATCCTTCGCCAAAGAATAGTTTCCACAGTCGATTGACATAGACGCGAGCCGTGAGTGGGTTCTGCTCCGACACCAACCATTTCGCTAAATCGAGTCGATTCGCGCGTCCTTCAACTTTCAATGCTGGTAAGAACTCCGGCACGGCTGGCGTCACGACGGCCCCGGAATCGTCCAGCCAATTCCCACGTGGTAGCACACGAATCGTACGGGGCTTCACGGCGGTGGTGATCAGGGTTCGCGGAATGCTTTGATCGACCTGTTTCCGAGCCGCTTCTAGCTTCTTCAATTGGTTCCGAAGCGGATTCAGTTCCGGAGTGGCCAAAACGCGGACGTCTTCCGGTTTCGTCTTGCCATCGGGCTTCTCCGCCACCGCGAATTTCGGTGTACGACTCGCCAGTTCCGACCGCGTTTGAGCAATCTCGCCGTCCAATTCCTTCAACTTTCGGGCTTGTTCGACTGACGGGAAAGCTGTTTCCGCCTGCTGCCCGACGGCGGTCTCCTGCACGTCGGCGAAAAACGCCTCCATCGCGTAAAAGTCTTTGGTCAGCACTGGGTCGTATTTGTGGTCATGACATTCGGCACATCCCATCGTCGTGCCGAGCCAAACCTCGGACACGTTCCGTACCCGATCGGCCGCGTATTTCGCCGTGTATTCCTTCGGTTGAGCACCGCCTTCGCGAGTCGTCATCAACAGACGATTGTAGCCGGAGGCAATCCGTGTCTCGTCCGTGGGTTTTTCGAGCAAGTCGCCTGCCAGTTGCTCGATCGTGAACTGGTCGAATGGTTTGTTCTCGTTGAACGACCGGATCACATAATCCCGGTACAGCCAG
Organism: Thalassoroseus sp.; assembly: GCF_984380535.1. Classification (NCBI taxonomy): domain Bacteria; kingdom Pseudomonadati; phylum Planctomycetota; class Planctomycetia; order Planctomycetales; family Planctomycetaceae; genus Thalassoroseus; species Thalassoroseus sp. Next base: position 154,107 of record NZ_CFHRBF010000010.1, on the reverse strand, counting down.
ATGTTGCGGTGATTGTCGCCGTGAATGCCGTTCGTGTCCGCGTACCGCACGAGATCCAGCCAATATTGTGACATCCGTTCGCCATATGCGGGTGAATCCAAGAACCGACTCACCAACTCCGCGTATGCTTCCGGCCGATCATCTGCGAGAAACGCCCGAACTTCCTCGGCGGAGGGCGGCAAACCACGCAAATCAAATGACAGCCGACGAATCAGAGTGGTTCGATCTGCCTGAGACGATGGTTTCAAACCCCGGGCTTCCCGTTGTGCGGTTATGAAAGAATCGATTGCCTGAGTCGTTTTGCCCTCGGGAACCGTCGGTCGAACCGGTGCAACATACGCCCAATGTCCTTCCCACGGGGCACCTTCAGCGACCCAACGCTTCAGAATCTCGACCTGTCGCGGGGAGAGTCGTTTATTCGACTCCGGGGGCGGCATGACCATAGTCGGGTCGTCACTCGTGACTCGTACAAGCAGTTCGCTCGCGTCGGCATCGTTCGGCTTTACAATATCGTAGCCGTCCCGCTCGGCGAAGAGTCCGCCCTTGGTGTCCAATCGCAAGTCGGCTTCTCGAACGCGTTGATCTGGACCGTGACAAGCAAAGCAGTATTCCGATAGAATCGGGCGGACGTCGCGATTGAAATTGACAGGTTCCTGAGCTTCCACGACCAAGCTGACGAGGCCAACCTGCAACACGGTCACTGCGAACAGTCGCGGAAGCGATGTCATATTTCAAACTCCTCAACAAACACTATCGACCGTTTCGAAATTTGCAGGAACAGACCTTGAGTTCAGCAACTTTCTCGGAACGTGTCCTCATATCATGTCGTCTTGGTGAATGAATTGCAAAGAATCGCAGTTGTGTAACCAATCTGAAACAGCGTAGGAAGCGAATGTCCGACGAATTACCGATTGATCCTCCTGAAGAATGGCCCACTGCCGAACCGGAACCGGAACGGTATGCCGAAAGACCGCTGTTGATTCTTTTAGAAAATTACGTTCTTGATACTATCGGCGAACTTGACGCACAGACGGAGGTTCAAGTCGGCAACGCGGTCCGATCGGCATTTGGTGGAAAAAAAGACTGGCGGAGCACGTTCCGAAAACAACTTGGTCTCGATGACATGATCGACGTCGAGATCCACGAACTCTGGGAGCGTTTTGGTGGAGAATCATCGGACAATCCGACCGTCCAACCGATACAATTCGCGAAATACATCGCAGACGTCTCTTTCGCCGACATCTGTTAAAACGCATTTCCCGCTATCAATTTCGGGATAGATTTTTTATTCGGCATCTCGTATGCTGGCAGTGATTGTTTGAATAATAACGATACAACTTTCGACCAACTTGCCTTCGCAGTTCGCGAGTCGGACTCCGTGCCAACTTGTGAATCGCGTGCCTTTGTCGATGGTTTCAGCGATTGCCCGCAGAAACCCAAAGTGCTTGGAGACGATTCATGATAGTTGATTCCGCGCGGTCAACTCTCCGCAAAGAACCGCAACGCCGATCTGGGTTCACCTTGGTCGAATTGCTAGTCGTGATGGCCATCATCGCCATTTTGATCGCCTTGTTACTCCCGGCAATTCAGTCTGCTCGGGAAAGTGCACGACAAACGCAGTGTTTGAACCACCTGCACCAACTTGGCATCGCCATTCAAACCTATCACGATCAGCACGGCGTATTCCCAGCAGGAAATACCGCAGCGCCTGCGACCGACATCAACGGTAATTCGATCACCTCGGTCATGATACAGATGCAATCGCCCGCGGTGATTCCCTATCAGGCACTCAATGTAAGTCCGCAACCGGCACCCGCTCAGATTCAGACGTGGGAAATGACGCCCGAGTGGCCGTGGCAAGCTGCGATTCTCGATGGAATCGAGCAGGGCAACGTCGATCCGCAATGGAATCTCCAAAAAGACCAGGGCGTGAACCTGCAAGCAATTGCGATTGAGATCCCAGTATTGGTCTGCCCCAGTGCAAGTTTGCCGGGTTTGAATTCGCTCGGTCCGCGAACGGGGTATTCGACCTATCGCGGCAACATGGGAACGACGATTGTCGACTCCAGCGGCTCTCAAGTGGCGGCACTAAATGGTGTTTTGTTCCCTGGTAGCGAAATCCGGATGCGAGATGTCCAAGTCGACGGCAGTACAAACACCATTCTTTGTAGTGATACTTTGATGGGGTTTTGGCCGGATGGCTCGAGTTGCTGTGCCCGACTCCGACCGGACCGACCGAACTTCGATAGCTATTGGACCAACGGCGGTCAACAACACTACTTTGGCTTCGGAAGTTGGCATGGCGATGTGTGTCAAGTTGCGTTCTGTGACGGTCGTTCCCAACGGATTTCCAAGTCGATTGATTCCACCGTGCTCAACGCAATGGCGACCCGCAACGGCAACGAACGGGTGAGTTTGCCGCAATAATCTGTGACCACATCGAGCTTCGCCATTAATACTGAACGCCTCGTCCTGATCGGATGAGGCGTTTTTTGTTAGCTGACGGAAAGTCGTCTTTTCGAGATCCCTCTGTTTTCGTTAGACTCCCACGCAATTCGTACACCGCGTTTTGAAGGCAGGGAAGCCGGGCATGAAGACATTACGTGGAAAAAAAGCACTCGTTACCGGAGCCGCATCCGGCTTAGGCCGAGCAATCGCCATCGCTTTGGCTAAAGAAGGTGTCGACCTCTTTCTACTCGATATCGATGAAGCGGGTCTCAGCGAAGTTGTATTCGAGGTATCGGCTCTGCGAGTTTGTGCCGTGGGACGACGGTGCGACCTCACGCAGCCCGGTGAAATCACGGCCGCCATCGAAGACCTGCACAACCGCTGGCAACACGTGGATATTCTCGTCAACAACGCCGGTGTGGCTTACTATGGTCCCACACACAAGATGACCGCCGAACAATGGGACTGGATTCTCGATATCAATCTGCGAGCACCAGTCCGTTTGGTTCACGAGCTACTTCCCACGTTGTTGGATCGCCCGGAAGCTCATATCCTCAATATGGGTAGTATCTCCGGATTGGTCGCCGGTGGGCGGTTTGCCGCTTATCACGTGTCCAAGTTTGGAATCGTCGGATTCAGCGAAGCGTTGCGAGCCGAATACGGCCGCAAAGGCATCGGTGTGTCAGTGCTGTGTCCAGGGCCGGTCCGCACTAAACTCTATGAGAACGCAGCCAGCGGTCGTTCCGATAAACCGGTTCCAACCCCGCCTCGATGGATCTGCACGACAGAGGAGAAAGTCGCCAAAGCGGCCGTCAAAGCCATTCGGAAAAATCGCCGAATGCCTCTCTTAACACCACTGGCGCACGTGCTGTACACAACAAAACGTGTCGCGCCGTGGTTCTTAGATGCCCTCAATCAAATCGGCAGAAAGAAGAAACACAAGCCATCGGTGACAAGTTCTACCCAATCGACACCGACACAATCGCGAGCCGCCTAGACAGAATGACTGTCTCTTTCCTCAGCGTAGTGCTTCTAGAATGCAATGTGCTACACACATTTACAAGCCAGCTCTCGCGACGCGAATCCGAAAGTCACCCGCGTTGAATTCCTGGTCGACCACGGCTGATTTGGATCGACAATAGTCGAACAATCTAGTTTTCAACCGGGTGGTTTAACTTCCAAACATACCCGGCGATCACTAACGCGATCCCGAGCAACAATAGCAGTGTTTCCCCCACCGAAAACGGCCAACGCCATTTGGGTTGAGACAAGCGTTTGATCCGCTGACGTCGAGCGGTATGTTTCGTAAAAGAATCGGGCAGCGGTGACGCCTCCGGAAGAACGAGGAACCGCTCACCGCAGTTCGGACACGGAACATTCTGTGGACGCGATAACCGCCCCCCGTTCCAAGACCGGCCACATCCGCACAGGATTTCGTAGGTGTTCGATTTACCGGAATCCATCACGTGAAGGCTCTTTCCAACTTCCGAATTGCGAGATTATCTGTGCTGTAGCGAATCCAACGAATACACCAACAGGTTGATCCGCATCACCGGACTAAGTTGCCAAACTCCTCCCGTCAGACACGCGATCCTATTTTGACCAATAGTCGAATAGGAAGTATAGATGACTGACGGCGTGTGTTCACTTCGCCGTCACGTCGCCCCAACGACTTTTTGTGCATGTCACAAGGCAAGGGAATCCTACATGTTTGCCGTCTCCGATCAACCCCCTGAGCACTCCTCGCGTCAAGGAGAGATGGCGATCGGTCTGGTTCTTGAACCGACGCGTCGCATTGCAAACGTCCAACCCATTTTGCTGGAACATGGCGTTTGGACGATCGGGTCCTCTGATGAGTGCGCCATCCGGTTGACAGTCCCCGGAATCCATGCCCGCCATGCGATCATCTCGGTTGAGCGTAACCAAATTTCTCTAGAGGCATTGGATTCACGAACGTGGCACAATGATGGCCCGTTCCGCAAAGTCGCACTTCAAATTGAAGATCGAATCGCAATCGGTCCGGTCGAGTTCCGTGTGCGAGCAGCCAAACCGGATGAAATCCGTACGCATACCAGAACGCAACCATCGGTTCCGTCCCATAGGGCCACATCCACAACTGCTGAAGATACGCCAAAGCAATCGGATTCAATAGGCTCGGGAAACACCTCGTCGCTACTCAACCTAGAAGCCGATCGCCTCGCAAGACTTCGGGCGGAACTCGAACGCAAAGCCGATGTCCTCGCAAGTCGCGAACATGAGTTAATCGCCGAAGAGCGTTCCTTTCATGAGGAAATCAGTCAACAACGGGCCGCTCTCGAATCCGAAGAAGCCTCGATCCGTAAAACCAAAGCGGAGCTAGCAAGACAAGAGGAAAGTCTCGCGCGACAATCTCGTATGCTGCAAAGTCGGACGGAGCAGTTCGAGCAGTCGACAACTTCGCGTGAAGCCGAGATCGCAACGGTTCAGGAAGAATTGGCGGCGGCACGTCAAACACTTGCAAATGAACGTGAACAGTTTGTCAACGAAAACAAGACAGCAAACGAATTGCTCGCCGAGGAACGGGCGAAACTCGACCAGGAACAACAACTAATTCGCACCGAACGTGCGGACCTTCGGGATCGAGAGATCAAGCTCAATCAGCAAGCAGATGAACTGTCGCAACGTGATCGCGAGTTGAACTCGACTCAAGAGCAACTCGACCATCAAAGCTTAGAGATTCAGCAGCGTGAAGTGGCAATCGCAGACGCCGCCGCCGAACAAGAGCGTCGGCATCAAGAGCTTCTTACCAAAGAGAGCGAGTACGAATCCCGAAAATCAGAACTCGCTCAGCAGCAACACGCGCTCGAACAAAGAACCGCGACACTTAATGAACAAGAGTCTGATCTCGGGAACAAATCGCGGGAGACACAAAGAAAACTACAAGATGTCGAACGGCATCACCTATTACTTTCTGAGTTCAAGGACGAACTAAATGCCGCATCGGCACAACTACTAGACCACCAACGAAAACTAAATCGTCGCGAACAAGAAACGGACAAGCAATCTTCAGAGATCCGACAGAAAACGCAAGAACTCGCTCAACTCCGCGAGCAACTTGAATCCGAGCGTTCGGAACTTGATGCGGAACGTGTTGAACTTACTGATGCCGCGAAACGCATTGACGAACGACTGGAAGCCGTTTGTCAGGCAGAGGCAACGATCGCCGATCAAGAAGATGGCTTGCGGGCTCGCGAAGAAAACCTGGCTCAGAAAGAACAGGAACTTGCAGACCACGAGCAGGCTTATCAGTCGCGGCTTGAGCAACTCAAGGCTGATGAAACACAACTCGCGGAACAGTTTCAATCATACGAAGCACAATCGCATGATCTAAACGAATTACGTTCGGAGCTAGAGTCTCAACGAGATACTCTCGACAAAGAACGGAGTGAACTTCAAGCAGAGCATGACAACCTCACCAAACAACGAGCGGAACTCGAAGAACGGCTCAACACTCTCGACAACCACGCGGAGGAGATCGAACGCGAGAAAGAGTCATTAGCCCAGCAGCGGGAGGAATTCGACTCTCACAAGGATTCGCTATATGGACAAACAGAGTCCCTCAAAGCAGACTTCGAAGAACTTGCAACTCAACGAGCAGAGTTCAAAACACAAGTCGCGGAGATCGAAGAACTCCGTCTGCAACTCGATAACAAAAAGCAGAAACTCGACGAACTCCAGCAAGAACTAGACTCTGAACGAGCCGAGTTGGATGACAGAGCACAACAGTTAGAGTCCTCCATCGAGTCACTAGCGAACGAACGCAAAGAGTTCGAGTTGAGGCAGAACGAGCTAGAGACAACTGCTTGCGATGACCTCGCGGAGTTACAGTCAAAACATCGTGATTTGCAAACGGCATTAGATCAACAGCATGAGGTATGTCAGAAACTAGAAGCTGACGTCGAACGTTTGCAAGCGGAACTTAAAGATCGAGATTCGCAAGTTGCCGAGTTGCGGGAACAACTCGCCGAAGCGAACGAACGTCTTGATCAAACAAACGATAGTGACAAGATCGCCACCGAGGACGTTAGCCGGCTCGAGGATGATCTCGCTACGCGATCGCAAGAGCTTGAAGAATGCCAAGCGAAGTTAGCAGACGCCCTCGCAGAGCTTGAGGATTCTCAAAACGTCGTTGTTAGTCAATCCGAAAAGTTGGAAGAACTACAACACTTGCTCGCTGAGCCTACTACACCACATCCGATTGACGAAGACGTCGATCAAAAGCTCGCGTTGTTGAATCAGGCTGAAGAACTCAAGGTTGCATATGAAGAATTAGCGGCACACCAATCATTGCTAGCGGATCAAGAGCAACAGCTCAACGAGCAATTCGAGCGTCTTGCATTACGTGAGTCGGAGGTCGATCAACTCCTGAGTTCTTTGGCAGATGCTAGTAATACGCACGGTGACGAAGGCGTTGCGTCTGCCGAGGCGTATCGTCCGTCGACGGACGATAAACCAGACGGTTCTCAAACTAGTATCGCACCATCTCACCAGTCCGATCTTACTAGTGAGTGGCAAGAGTTAGAGATTGAACGAGATCGTCTGCAGCGTGAGAAGCAAGAACTCGACGAACTGCGTGCTAAGTTAGAAAACCAAGTCACTGAGCCGACAGAAACACAAGCGTTTGATGTGGATCAAACGCTTGCGAATCTCAATTTGCCAGACGTTTTCGAACAACCGTTGAACGACACCTCTGAGTCTACTCAAGCGGAACAAATCGAATTGTGTTCGATAGACAGTGATCCTGAAGAAGTTGATGGCGACGACCTAATTTCAGAAGCCTTGGCGCGTTTGGGAGTGACTTCGGACGACAAGCCGGTCGATAGTGCTAGCGATAAGTCGAATGAGGAAACGCTCCCTCCGAAGACGACATCGTCGATGCATTCCGAGCTAGCAGCGATGTTCGGGATCGATCCGGCTGCAAAGTCAGAAGCATCGGACAACGACACAGCGGCCGACCCGTTCGATATCTTTGCGACGGCCGAGCAGTCCGAGAATGATACGCCGGTTGCACAGGATACTCATAACGTTGAGGAGGAGGAGGTCAAACCGGAAACACCGTCCGATGTGAATCCGGCGAACCAGAACCAAGAAGAGATCGATGTCGACGATCCAGACTCGATCGCGCTTTACATGGAGCGACTTCTCGCACGAAATCGCCGACCAGGGTCGGGGACACCGTCGAACACGGGACCGTCACAACCTGTGCAGAAACCCGCGGCAACGAGTGTCAAGAAGCAACCGGAGAACGAAGTTCCTGCAGTCGTCGTAGAAGAGTCGAAGCCGGTCGAACCACGGGCTCCGAGAAAGAAGATCGACAAGGAAGCCGAACGGGCCGGGTTAGCAACAATGCGTGAGTTGGCAAACTTCACAGCTCAAAGTGCGGTTGCTCGACATAGTTGGAACAAGTTACGCAACGCCGTTGTGCTAAAAATTGGATTGGCCACAACTTGCTTTGCAACGGCTGGGGTCTTGGTTGCCTACGAGTTGCCTTACTCAATGTTCTTCGCCCCCGTTGCGGCTTTAAGTGGCGCTTATCTTTGCTATGACCTGATCAATTCGGTACGCGAACTGAAACGCATGCCGAAGTCGAAAAAACGCAAGAACAACGTCGAAGAGTAGTCGCGTTCACATCGGTCTTATGTGCATTGCGGACTAATACCTTCGTCCGACTTCGACAGAGTCTCCCACGGTACGGTTGCCGTTATGTGTGTGCCCGGTAGCGGCAAAGGGATGCGATTTAGAACCAGCGGATCTTGAAGAGTTTCGCGAAAGAGCGTTCTGGTAACGGAGTTTCCTGCGACGACTCCACGGTTTTATAGGTTCCGAAAACCCGGTCCCAAACGTCGACGAGAATGCCGAAATTGTGACGCCACATTTTATGATGGTGATGCAAGTGGTGAACAGGTCGCGGGAGCCAAAACACCATCTCGGGGTATTCGTGCTGCAGCTGATGGGCGTAGGCGGAAAGTGCGGCGTAGACGATACCTCCCGAGGCGTAACCGATTCCTGCCGGAACGGACACAAGAAATCCGAACCACAGAATCGGTACGCTGCCAAGCGCGTAATCTCGAAACTCTCCTAGCCATCCCTGCCCTTCGCCATCTTGGTGATGTCGGGCGTGTTTTCTTCCGAGCAGCGTTCCCGAGTGCATCCAACGGTGGACAACATATTCCACCAAGCTCGCAAATATGAGAGCCGTTCCGAACGCGATTGCAAACTCGGTGAGGTCGGATCGTGTCATCATGGATGTCGAATCAGTTTCCGGCAACTGTAACGAACCTGCATCTAACGGTCGGCTCGAACTGACCGTCGCGTCATTTCACTTCCCTCAGATCGTTATCATTTCTAACAAATATTATCTTCGCATCGAGCCCTGAATCAATGTTCTATTGGAAAGGTTGTCAATTCTACACAATCGGGACTTAGAAGCTAGGGGTTTGTACTTCGCATGCTGAGTACCGAAAGCTAGCGAACTTAGGCCTAGTTTTCGGATTAGGCCGACTCTTGCGATTGCTCCTGAGATGTTGAATGTGGGGGTGATATTTGGTCGAAAGGATTATCACGGTTCGTCCGATCGACGGTCCTGTGGTCGATACAAACTCGATGAAATGGAAACGCCCAGGTCTTCCAGGAATGATCCCCATGAACAGTTTGAGTCAAAGTTTGCGAACTCGCGGACGTCGCATTGCCGGTGTGTTTGTCTCTGCGTGGATGTGTGGACTTTGGCCAGCCACACCGGGGACATCTCTTGCAGAAGCCGCCGACCCGGGCGTCCAACGGATCGAGGCACGATCGCAACGACGAATCCTGCGATTGGAGGACTTGGTCAAAAAACGACCGGCAATCGTGCTGCCGTCGCAGAAGTCTCAAGTTGTCAAACCGACGACAACCACCGCACACGAATTATTCGAAGTCGTCGACGAGCCGACATCAGATACGGTGAGGGTGTCTTCAGCACCACGTGTCGTCCAGTCACCGGCCGTCCAATCCAATCCGTTTGAAGAATCAGTCTTCGAAGTACCGCGGTCCTCGGGCGTGACACATGCTATCCCGGCTGAACCCGCGATCTTCACTGTTGAATCCTTACCGGAAGTGGAGACGCCGACAACTGCTGACACTTCCAGCGTGATGACGGTTTCCGCCGAAGAAAGTTTGCCCGGTATTGATCCAGAACTTCAAACGCTGATTCTAGAACTTACCGACGACGACCACGAGATTCGTCAAATGGCGGCATTCACGTTGGGAGAATACGGTGAAGCTGCGCGGATTGCGTTGCCGGCGTTGCGTCAGTCGATGCACAGCAACTACACGATGGTGCGGCTCCACGCTGCAGAGGCCGTGGCCAAGTTGAGTCCAGGAAACGAAGCCGCATATGAAGCCTTGTTGCGTGGTTTAGAAGACAGCAACTCCGAAGTGCGAGTCATGGCGGCAACCGCGTTGATGAGTGTCGCACCGGTTCATCGTGCGAGAGCCATGGAATCGCTGCAGAGTTTGCGATCGGATCCGAAAGAGCACGTGCGACTGTTGGCAGAGACGGCCATGCCGATCGACAATGCTGAGCCAATCGCTCCCTTGCCGCAGGAAGCCTACGAGCTACCGACGCGAACCGTCCAAGCGACGCCCCGAGCCGCTGATGCCATGATCGCGACGGAAGTCGAGGTTTCTCCTGCACCACAGCCAGTTAATGTGGTATCAAGTCAAACGGTCGTGGAACCTCAAGCGGATGCGTTTGACGAGCACTTCCTAGAGACCAAGCCAAGTTCGACGCCGCTGGAAACCTTGTTTCCTGAACCACCGACCGAAGTGGAAAGGGACTCAGTCGAGCAGATAGAGACCGCAGCCGTTACCACCGCGCCCACACTCTCACCGGATTTAGCTGAGCTCGCGACGCGACTTGGCTCAACTGATGCGATTCAATTGAAATATGCATTGAGCGAATTGGTGTGGTACGGAGCGGATGCCAGACCCGTTTTGCCCCATGTGCAAAAATGTCTAACTTCGACCGACGAAGTTGTGCGTGCTCACGCCGCGAAAGCAATGCACGACATTGCTCCGGACTACGATCAGCAAGCCATTGCGGTATTGGCTGAGTTGGTGCAATCGCTTCAGCCGGGTGTGAGTCCGTTGGCTGCCTACTTCCTGGGCGAATTCGATTCGCAGGCCATCACCGCGTTGCCAGCATTGCGAAAAGCATTATCCGAGTCGGTCGGCATGGATCAGCTTCACATCGCGGAGGCGATCTTGCGGATTGAACCACAGGACGGTCACGCGGCAACCGTGTTGACAAACGCTGTCAGCGCTGCGGATGAGTCCAGTCGATTCTTCGCCGCGTGTGCCCTCGTTGCAGCGGCTCCTCATCAGGGAGAGCTTGTTGTTCCGGCGTTGTTAACCGCTCAGAACGACGCAAGTGCTCGCGTCCGAATGGCCGCCGACACTACCCTCACAGGATTCCATACCGAACCGAAAGGCGTTGCGGCGGTGGTGATTGCGGAACCAGAACCGCAACCAGAGCCAGAACCAGTTGCGGTTGAGGAAGTCCCCGTATTTGATCCGGTTGTGATCGCCGATACCGCGGAAGAATCTGAGGCAAAGCTCATCGAAACTGTGTTGCCGGGCGGTGCTCAAGTTCAATTGGTGCAGGTCGAAGTGCCTTCACCACAAACAAACGCTCCCACCACAGATACCGCTGATGTCGTTCCGCCGGAATTCGACACGAATCTTCCGGTCAAACCGTGGACCGCGCAAACGCCTGGCGAAACGAAACCAATCCGCTACGTAACCATCAACACGGCTCCCCAACGCCGTGACGCTGACGGACGTTTGCAGGAACTTCCCACCAACTACGGTGCAGCGTTCTTGGAGAAACAGGGTCAAACGCGACACGGGCAGGAGTCCCGTCCATGGCTCGTGCAAAGTAAAGCGTATGAAGCTCCCGCGTTTTGTCATCGGCCGTTGTATTTTGAGGATGTCAATCTCGAGCGATACGGGCATCACTTCCACTGCGTGCAACCCTTGGTTTCCGCGGCTCACTTCTTCGGACGCGTGCCGTTCCTGCCGTACTTAGCGACGGTGTCGAAGCCATGGGAATGCGAATATCCGCTTGGAAAATACCGGCCCGGCGACTGCACACCCTACCAATTCAATTACGTCCCCTTGCAAGCGGACGCTGTGTTAGTGCAGGCCGGATTCACTGCGGTACCGTTCTTCATCATCCATTGATCGCGTCTTCGGCTGGGTCGTGATTTAGCCGACGAAGACCACGAAAAAATTTGAGAACCCTAGTCTGATCCCCGCAGACGTAAAACGGCCCGTCGATCACTTGTTGATCGGCGGGCCGTTTTTTCTTGACTCGTTGTGAATCTAATTCGAGAGAGTTGCAGCGGCTTTCACGAGCGTCTGGAATTCGGCCCGTTGTCCGGTGGGGTCGTCTCCAATGGCGCCCGCACAGAGTTCGCTCACCAACGGCCAACTTGCTTGGCCTTTGTATTCGGAATGCCGCAGCAACATCCCAAACGCTGCGACCGATGCCTGCCATTCGAAGTCCGGCGATGGTTCTACCGATTCGGTCCCCAAATCCATGACCGGAAACTTGTCGAGGTCGCTCTTGTCGGCATCCGGTGCTTTGTAGCGAAGTTTCAGCGTACAGAGTTCTTTGGAATTCTCGCCGGGGCGACGATCGGTGCGTTGGTACTTCAAGTCGTCGACCTTCGCAGCGATGGCGGGCAGGGCATTGAAGGGAATGATCTCGTACAATGCGGTGACTGTGTGACCAGCCCCGATTTCACCTGCGTCTTTGCGATCATCGTGAAAGTCGCGAGCGGCGAGCATGCGGTTTTCGTAACCGACAAGCCGATACGCTCCCACCTTGGCAGGGTTGAACTCGACCTGAATCTTCACGTCCTTGGCAATCGTGTACAACGTGCCGGCGACTTCTCGTTCGAAGATGCGTTTCGCTTCCTTCTCGGAATCGATGTACCCGTAAAACCCGTTTCCTTTGTCGGCGAGCTTTTCGAGTTTCGCATCCTTCAAATTTCCCATCCCGAAGCCCAGCACGCTGAGGAACACGCCGCTGTCGCGTTTCTTTTCGATCATCTCCACAAGTTCGTTGTCGCTACTGACACCGACGTTGAAATCGCCATCGGTACAGAGAATCACTCGGTTGGCACCGTCCTTGACGAAGTTTTGCACCGCTTGCTGATAGGCCAATGTGATGCCGGCGGCTCCGTTCGTCGAACCACCACTCTCGAGTCGGCGGATCACTTCGAGAATGTCTCCTTGTTGAACGGCGGGCGTGCTGGGCAATGCGAGACCGGCATTCCCAGCGTAAGTGACAATTGCGATTCGATCGCCTTCGCCCAGTTGCTTCACAAGCATTTCCAACCCAGTTTTCACCAACGGCAGCTTGTTTCCGCTGGACATCGAACCGGACGTATCAACGAGGAACACAAGATTCGTCGCGGGGCGTTGTTCCTTCAGAATCTCGCGACCTTTAAGACCGAACCGCACCAGCCGGTGTCGCGGTTGCCAAGGGCAGGGGGCAACTTCCGTGTTGACAGAGAACGGTTGCCCGTCGGCCGGTTGGGGGTAGTCGTAACGGAAGTAGTTGACAAGTTCCTCGATCCGCACCGCATTCGGCGGCGGCAGTTGTCCGTTATTCAGGAAGCGACGCACATTTGCATAAGACGCGGTATCGACATCAATCGAAAATGTCGAGAGTGCCGATTGCCCGACCGGTTCAATGAATGGGTTTTCGACGATTGGCTCATATTGTTCGGCCGCCGGTTGTTCGAACAGCGCCTTACCCGCAACACGTTTACGATCAAGTTCTTTCGCTTCGAACTGCTGTTGCTGGATTTCCACGTTCTTGAAACCCGCAATCTGTTCTTCGACCTCGGCAAGCTTTTCTCCCAAAGCCGGCAGCTGCTTTGACAGTCTTTCACTCGTTTCCCGCACAAGGCTAGAAATCAGGACTCGTTTCTTGGACGCATCGTATCGGACGTCAGCCGGTTTGCCGGGGGCATTGAGAGCTGGCCGTCCAAACCGCATCTCTTCACCTGCCAGCCGTCCGTTCTTGCTAGAACTCGGCCCAGCCGGGAAACCCCAGTTTTTCGGATTGAGATGATTGGCACCGCTCTGGAATTGCCCCTTCGGCGCCTGGTATCCGTCCTCCCAATCCAGGCTTCGTCTGGCCCAACCCAACGGCGGGTTTTGTTGAGGATTCGTTGGGCTATGTTGTTTCTCATAATAATGGTGATTGGAAGACGACACACCGAGGCCTCGACCTCCTGGCGTTCCAGCCACGATCCCGTAAGACACCCCTTGTTGTCCGTCACTGCGGGGTTCAGGTTCCTGAATCGAGAGACTGGTCACACCCCGCGGGTTATTCGCCGAGAGATCGGAAAAGAAATTGGTCGTGTTAGCGGTTCTTTCGATCGATTTTAATTCCACTTGTAGGGAATCACTAAGGCCAGACAGTTGATCCACCGCAGCCAATTCCGAATTGGAAATGACTGGAGCATCGGCGACAAAATCGAATCCTTCGGTCGAGAATTCGGAAGACTCTGCAGATGGATCGAGCTGAGCCAACGTTTCCGACGGCGGAGGAGAACCGTGCGAGTTTAACAGCACTGCGAAACCGGTGAGCAATACTAACGTAACAACCGCAAGGACCGGAGCCGATCCGCGACGCGGCGGGGATTGTTCGGTTCGTGACACCGTCACCGTGTGACCGGCGGCGGAGACAATTTGTGCCCGGCGTGCTGAGTCCAACTGCCAGGCGGGTTCGTGATCAAAGACCTCGCCGAGCATTGCAATTGTTTCCCGAGTTTCCGCAACGGCCGATTGCAATTCGGTCGAGCGAGCCAACTCGGTTTTGAACACGCTCAAATCCGGCTCGTGGAGTTCGCCAAGTATAAAAGCAGTGATCCGGGGATCATCGATGGGATATGTCATGGGAAAGCCTCAAGAATCGTGTGGGAAGGGAATTAGCGAAGGGAGCTTAATTGCTTGCGGAGCGTGGTCAGTGCTTGATGAATCAGGTAGCCCACGTTGGAAACGCTCAGGCCCGTGACTTGTGCGATTTCCCGGTAACTCAAGCCAGAGTGAAACTTCAGCCGGACAACTTCCTGCTGGTTCTCCGGCAAGGCGTGCAAGCAATCGAGCAAACGTGCCGCCGTTTCCTGCTGCTCGATACGGGTGTTCGGCAGGGGCATGGCATCTTGGGCCGCTTGGAGCGAAATCTCAGCCGATGTGGTCATTCGGTTCTCCCGACGATTGTGGTTCAGGGCCTCATTGCGACAAACGGTAAACAGCCACCCACCGAGATTCTGGTTGACTTCAGCGGGCGAATGACGACAGAGTTTCAAGAACGTATTCTGCACGACGTCGTAGGCAGCTTCGGTCGAGCCGGTCATTCGACGGGCGTAACCGATCAGCCGACTCTCGTATTCATCGAGAGCCGATTGAATCCAGGCGGAAGTGTTGCCGTTCCGACTCATACGTCGCTTTCGCTGTTATGCGTTCGACAGGTACCCCAAGAACAAAGTGAACCGCAGGTCATTAGGAGAAATCCAGCCGACAAAAGAAAAAACCGGGAAAAACCGTATAACAGAGTTTGCAGGGCCGACAGGCGTTCCAAAATTCTGCGTGTTTTTCGATGTCGAGTTGGGAACAACCTACAAGATGTGGTATTCTCCGCATTGCGTCAGCCAC
Source organism: Thalassoroseus sp. (assembly GCF_984380535.1). NCBI lineage: Bacteria > Pseudomonadati > Planctomycetota > Planctomycetia > Planctomycetales > Planctomycetaceae > Thalassoroseus > Thalassoroseus sp. Next base: position 138,909 of record NZ_CFHRBF010000010.1, on the reverse strand, counting down.
CATGCGATGAGATTTCCGGGAAGACTTCTGTGGACATTTGTCGATTTGTCTGAGAGAATGTCGTGGCTTGCTCATTGACCATTTCTCCCACCCTGAAGCCGTTGAAGATTGCGTATGTCTGCCACCGAATTCGACCGTTCCCAGTGCCGCGTGTATTGTGCCGGACCGCTGTTCAATCAGTCCGAACGTGACGAAATGCAGGCGATTGCCGATTGCCTGTGCGACGCCGGCTTTCCGGTATTTTTGCCGCATCGCGATGGGATGGAGTTTCGCCTGGTTGTGGAAGTCCTGATGGAACGCGGGTACGAACCCGCCCAGGCAGCCCACTTCCTGCACGCAGCGATCTTTGCGTTGGACGTGTTTCAACTGTCGGCCGAATGCGACGCGATGGTCTGGAACCTCAATGGTCGCACGCCTGATGAAGGAGCCGTCTCCGAAGCGGCGCTTGCGTGGTCATTGGGAAAACCGTTGGTGGCCTACACCGACGACGTTCGCAGTTTGATCGCTGGGCGATTTAACCCGTTGTTGGTCGGGTTGGTCGACTTCGTCACGCATGACTGCATCGATGATCTCCCGGACAAGTTGGTCAAAGCGTGCACGGAAAGTGCGGGTGGTTTGCGGGGGAACCGGTCGCTCTCACCTAAAATGCAACAAACGATTGCCGACGGACGTGTACTTTGGCAAGCGATGCAATCCGCCGACGCCACCGGTAACAGCGAACTCATCGCCGATTGCGTGAGTCGACTGTTCGGGCCCGATGATCCCGATCCGAATTCAGGTTCCGCACTCAGTCGGTAGCTCACAGAGCGAGTCTGTTATAATGTCTGCGGGCAGGCAGTCGTTGTCCTCAGCCGATCCGACATGCTCTTCGATGAGGCACATCTGCCGAGGTCAGAAGCTAGTGGTAGATAACTTTCGTGTTCCCCGAGGCGTTCGATCTGAAGCGACATGAGTCTGTCCGGTCAGTATTTGGTGGGTCCCATCGACTTTCAGCGTGGCGAATTTTTGCCGGGGCCGGTCGATCCCGCTGCCGTGCGGATGGCGTTAATTCTCGCCGACGGTGTGTTCACAGCTGACTTTATCGCCGACAACCCCATCCAAGAGAATCGAGTCGAGAACTTGGAGCAGGGGGCGCGATTGATTGGGTTTCTCGTGAACGAACCAGTTTTGCGTCAGAATCGTGGAATGCTGGAAGTCACCATTCCCGACCATCATCTCATACAGGTTGCCCAATTCTTCTTTTTCCTCCGTAAGGCTGAGGATGTCGAAATCGTCACGCGGTTTCGGGGCGAGGTTGTTACGAGTCGGGTTCTTAATTGGTTGGCCGAGCGGAGCCGGTTGGAAACTCTGCTGCAACAGTGATCCCACCAGAAACCCCTGAGTTGTTTCCAGCCAGAATGCTGGTTATCTTGCTTGCTCTGCTTACCAATATTCCAAGGAGACACCCGTGTTCAAAACGCTCGCTACGTTAATCGCAATCCCTTTGTTGGCGACTTCGCCCCTGTTTGCTGCCGACGATGAGAAAGGGTTCCAACCGATCTTTGATGGCGAAACGCTGTCCGGTTGGGAACGTCTCAACGGCACCGCGAACTACACCGTCGAGGACGGTTGTATCGTCGGACGCACGAGCGAGGGCAGCCCGAACTCGTTTCTTTGTTCGTTAAAAGAGTACGGCGACTTCGAACTGAAATTTGAAGTCAAAGTGGACAACGAACTCAACTCCGGCGTGCAGATTCGGTCGTCCGCATTCGGAGCCAAACCGAAATACCGTGTGCATGGTCCACAAGTGGAAATTGCGACGAACGGTACGGCTGGTTTCATTTACGGCGAAGGACTCGGGACCGGTTGGCTCAGCCCTGATGAGCGTCGAGCCGATCCGGAAAAGAACGCTGCCTTCAAGAAAGGCGAATGGAACGAGTATTACGTGAAAGCCGTCGGCGATCACATCCAAACTTGGGTCAACGGTGTGCCGATTGCTGATCTCCACGATGACAAAACCGAAATGTCTTCCGGCTTCATCGGTCTGCAAGTTCACGGCATCGGCAGACGTCAAGGTCCCTTTGAAGTCCGCTGGCGAAACCTACGGATCAAACCGATTAAAGCCGAGTAAGTCTTTGTCGAAACGTTTCGACGAAGTCGTCGCTTCGGTTCTGAAGTTGAGGATGGAAGATGGAGGATCGCATTGGCAGAGAGCGAATGAAGCTGCCATCTTCTATCATCCATCCTCAATAGGAACGCCGCCTCCGTCTAATTCGTCGACGCCCCTTAACATTTTATACACCCGCTCGAAGGTCCATCATGCTGTCTCATAACGTTTTTTTTACGCTCAAAGATTCTTCGGACCACGCTTGCGAGCAATTGGTGGCGGCGTGTCACAAGTATTTGAAGGATCATGACGGCGTCGTATTCTTTGCCGCTGGAACTTTGAATCCTGATCTCGCACGCCCGGTCAACGATCGCGATTTTCACGTGGCATTGCATGTGGTGTTCGATTCCCGCGAATCGCATGATGCTTATCAAACCGTCGAAGCTCACCTGCAGTTCATTGACGAGAACAAAGACAACTGGGCAACGGTTCGCGTCTTCGATTCTGATGTCACCGGTTGAGCGACAACAAATGCGGACCGTCATTGGGTTCGGTACGCCTGACTCTGATCTTCTCACTTCGGAAAGGAACGCCCCATGTTTTCGCTACGTCAATTGCGATTGGCTGCGGCCATCTGCTTGGTCGTCTGTTCGGTTGGATTCTCGGCCGACAAACCTCGCGTGTTGATTCTCGGTGACTCAATTTCCATCGGCTACACCCCTTACGTACAGAAAATGATGGAAGGCGAAGCCGTCGTGTTGCGGCCGATGCGAGCCGACAACAAGCGTGCAGAGAATTGTTCCGGCACCACCTACGGCGTGCAGAATGTTGACCGTTGGTTGAAGATCGATGGTGGCGATTGGGACGTCATTCATTTCAACTGGGGTCTGCACGATATGAAACGGGAAGACCCGAAAACGAAAAAGGCATCTCGCAATCCCGAGCACCCTCGACAAGCCGACGTCGAAACATACGAGAAACAACTGCGGGCGATCGTCGAGAAGTTGAAGCAGTCCGATGCCAAACTCATCTTCTGCAACACGACTCCGGTGCCGACAGGCGTTTCACCGCACCGTGATACCACCGACCCTGAAAAATACAATGCGGCTGCGGCGAAGATCATGAAGGAGAACGGCATCGCGATTAATGACCTTTACACCTTTGCGAACTCGCGGCTGGACGACATCCAACGTCCGAACAACGTGCACTTCACGCCGGAAGGTTCCAAGGCACTTGCGACGGAGGTTGTCAAATCTATTCGCAAAGCGCTCGACGAGTAAATGATCTGCTAGTTGTTTCGAGATTCAACAATTCTTGGGGTTCAAATTTCGTTGCTAAAGTCTAGAACAGAACATTAGTGCAACGAATTGCGACCGAGAATTCGAAGATCAACGATGGCAACGCAACTGATCCAAGACGAGCGTATCAAAAAACTGAACGACAAACCGCCGCGCGACGGCAAGTATGTGCTGTATTGGATGCAGCAGTCGCAACGGGCACAATTCAATCACGCGTTAGAATACGCGATCCGCACGGCCAATGATCGGGGTGACCGATTGTTGGTCGCTTTTGGTTTAATGGACGACTATCCCGAGGCAAACCTTCGGCATTACCGTTTCATGCTGGAAGGGTTACAGGATGTCGCCCAAGAGTTGGAGCAACGAGGGATCCCGTTTGTCCTTCAGCGTGGAGCACCCGCCGATGTGGCTGTCGAACTTGCTCAGGACGCCTCTGTTGTCGTGTGTGATCGCGGGTATCTTCGGCATCAACGAGCTTGGCGAAAACAGGTAGCCGAGGAAACCGATTGCGAAGTCTGGCAAGTTGAAGCCGACGTGGTTGTCCCGATTGAAATCGCTTCCGACAAAGCCGAGTACGCCGCTCGTACAATCCGTCCGAAACTTAAGAAGCATCGAGAGAAATTTCTCGTCGAGTTGAAAACGAATCCGTTGAAGAAGGATTCACTCAACCTCGGTGTAGCCGGCGAGGACTTATCGGATCTCGATGCGTTGCTTAGCCGGATGAAACTCGATACCAGCGTTGCAGCCCTAACGAAGTTTTTTCGCGGTGGAACTTCGCGAGCAAAATCGATTCTCCGCAAGTTCCGCGATAAACGCCTGACCGATTACGATGAGAATCGCAATCAACCGCAAACCAACTACGTTTCGCACATGAGCAAGTATCTGCACTTTGGGCAGATCTCACCCGTTGATGTCGCGTTGACGATTTTCGATGCGCGAAACCATCCAGAAGCCGACCGGGATTCCTTTCTCGAAGAACTGTTATGTCGTCGCGAGTTGGCGATGAACTTCGTCTACTACAACCCGAATTACGATTCGTACAACTGCATTCCTGACTGGGCTCAAAAGACACTCGACGAACACAAAGACGACCCCCGCGAACATGTCTACAGTCAAAAGGAACTCGAAGCCGCCGAGACTCACGACCCATATTGGAACGCCTGCATGAAAGAAATGCGGTACACGGGTTATATGCACAACTATATGCGAATGTACTGGGGCAAGAAGATCCTCGAATGGACGAACACCCCGCAAACTGCGCATCGCTTCGCACTCGCCATTAACAACAAGTATTTTCTAGACGGACGTGATGCGAATTCCTTCACCGGCGTGGCTTGGGTATTCGGGGTACACGATCGACCTTGGAAGGAACGCCCCATCTTCGGAAAAATCCGCTACATGGCCGCCAGTGGTCTGGAACGGAAATGCGATATCGACGCCTACGTCGAGAAGGTCGACGACCTCGTTAACCGGGCCGAAAGTGAATCATCATCCTGACACTTTTTGATAAATCTCAAATCCGGCCGCCAACGCAAAGGCCACGATCGCGAAGACTAGCAAAATGACTGTTGCGATCGAATTCTTCATCTGTGATCCAACCCAACGCGATGGAGTATTTAGGATCAGCAACGCCACAGCTAGCAATGGAATGAAAGTCGCTCCAACGATCGCGTAAACTTTTTGAACTTGCTCAAAGCTTGAGAACAATCCGATGGCGGGAACTGTCGCAAGGGCGTAGAGAAAGCCGCGGTAGCTTGCTGAATCGGTCTTGACTGGTTCCAGTTCGCGATTTTCATCCGTCTGCAAAAGTCTAATAACATCGGCGAACAGATACGGCACGCTTTGCCATACTCCGAGCAGGCTGCTTCCGACTGCTCCCCAAGCACCAACTAAAAACGCCCAACGTGCGACCGGCCCGACGCCCCCTAACACGCTTTCGAGTTGGTCGGCTAAATGCACAACAAGTGAGGCACCTTTGCCGTCGGTTGCAATCGTGCTACCAAGAATGACCATTCCGATACCGAAAACAGCCGTCATCGCGTAACCCACGGCCAAGTCGATCCGGCATACGGAAAGTTCTGCTTCACCGCTGCGGTTCTCTTCGCGAATCCAGTATCCATAACAGAGTACGGTCACTGTTCCACCGACACCGCCCATCAGAGCCACCGTCCATGCTAAGCCGTCGCCATTGTGGTGCGGGATGGTGGGAATCGTCAGTCCTTTGAGGACGGCCAACCAATCCGGTTGGATAGCGATCGCCGTTGCTAACACGACAACGAACATAATGCCAATGCACACGCTCATCACACGTTCGAATAGGCGGTACCCGCCCAATCGCACGAGTACAACTGCAATGATGCTATGGGCAATGCCATAGATGATCTTGTCCTGACTCGGATCCAACAAGGGCAACATTGCGTGGAACGTGACGCCGCACGCACTCATCAGAGCGCTGCCAACGAAGAAACTCCAAGCGACGAGATAGATCAGAAAACCATATCCCGCCACTTTTCCCAGGCGACGAATTACGCCTTCGAGCAGCGTTTCATTGGTCGCGAGTTGCCAACGTGCAAGGCCTTCGTTCAGGACAAACTTAAAAAACGCCCCAACGACAACCGCCCATAACACCGCCAATCCGAGCTTGCTGCCTGTGAAAGCGCCCGTGGCTAAATCGCCGGCTCCGACACCGGTCGCGGCGACCAACAGACCGGGGCCAATTAGCTTGAGAAGTGGTGGACGGGGCGGCGAATTCATCGGCGAGTTCCTCAGTGAGAGCTTGCCGAGAGCATATCAAACCGACACTGAAACGCCTACGTCGCAGAAACCGTCTCCACCGAAGGAGGGCGTTCATCGTTCACGGCACTGACTGCCAACGGTTGTTCGGAGGCATAGGCATAGTGCTGTAATTCGCTTAGCGTCAAAGACCGACCAAGTTCAAAAACGATCTTCCACCGATCGTCTCCGTTGACAAACCGTACCCGAACAACTTCGGCAGGCACATCGAGCGTGCGGTGGGTCCGAGGATTCGTCAGTCGAACATAAACGGTGTCGCCGGGAGTAAATGGCTCGCCCAACAAGCAAACGACACTTCGCAACGTAATCTCGGCCAATTCGCCTCGAAGCGATGTCCCGTGAAGTTCCCAGTTTCTCTGCTGACCAGTCAACGAGGCATTCTGGGGCACACGAACGATCCGAACGTTCGCGTTCCCACGATGACGCGGGAGCACCCGACGTTCCAGGATGACTTCAGGCATCACCGGCGCGTCATCAGAATTGGATTCCGGGTCTAAGGCTTCTTCGAATTGCTCTAAACATTCTTCCGAACCGTCTTCGTCCGCGTCGGCTACTTCCGTCAATGTCTCTGTAGCCTCCTCCGGTAACTCCCCCTCAGCCTCGGTCGTCGGAGCAACCTCGGAAACCGTGGGAATTTTGAGACCATGTACACACAAGAGAGCCTCGGAAACAAGGTCTGGAACCAACCTTTCCATCAACGCGATTTTATACGAAGCATGACCTGCAGCGTCGTTGCGACGAATTCCTGACCAAAAACCGGACGACACGTCCGCCGTTGACGGCTGTCGGGTTTCTACCACATCGTTGTGGGAAGAGTGATCGACTACGGTTTGATTCACCATCGCGTATCGCCTGTGGATTGCTGTCTGTTTGTCCTATCGCGTTGCGGAAAACCTATCTTTCCTCAAATCGGAGAACAAACTAAATTCCCGTCGGAACCGCATTTTGTCTTCCGGCAGACGTTGATTTGAATCAAAATTGCGGTTTGGAACGATTTCCCGTCGTCGTGAGAACCAGTTCCGATGATGGGGGTTGTAGCGGTTTTTCGCTTAAACTATACTTCGGAATGATCTTCGGTCGATAACCAGAAAGATCGTGTCATTCGATTCAACTATTGACTCATCGGCTGAATGGTTGCAGTTGATGAAACGATGACGAACAAAGGCGTACCCGGCTGCCAGCTGCGTTTGCCTCGTGAGAACTCTTTGGAATAATTGATGCGATTTTCCCTGGTCGATCGGATTCTGGAACATGAACCCGGTCGTTCGATTACCACCATCAAGAATTTGTCGGCCGCCGAAGAATACCTGGCCGATCATTTCCCCGGTTTCCCCGTGATGCCGGGTGTGTTGATGTTGGAGTCGTTAGTCCAGACCGGTGCTTGGTTTATGAGATATGAAGAGCAGTTTCGTTTCAGTACGATTCTGGTTAAACAAACGCGGGCGGTGCGGTTCAACAACTTCGTAACCCCAGGAAACACTCTGGAAGTCACCGCGACGTTGCAGAAGAAATCAGCGACCGAATACACATTTAAAGCCGAGGGGCGAACTCGGAGCGTCGGCGGTCATGAACCTGTCGGCACGACCGTGAGCGCGAAACTCACGCTCGAACAAATCAATCTCGCAGACCGGAACGCAGACTTGGCCGAAATTGACGAACGTAATATCAATGACGCCAAGCAGTTATGGTCTCGAATTGGTGGAACGAAACTCGCGTAGTTCAACACATCATTGAAACACTCGATCGACAACATTTAGACGCTTGAACTGAAGGACGGATTTATGAGGCTCGAAGGCAAGACAGCGATCGTCACCGGAGGCAGTCGCGGAATCGGTCGGGCCATTGTGGAAACGTTGGCCGGCGAAGGTGCGAAAGTTGCTTTTGCATACCACTCAAATGCCGACGCAGCCAATGCTTTGGTCGAAGAACTGAAATCCAAAGGTCACGAGGCATTGGCGGTCCAAGCCAATGTGGCAGACAAGTCCGCCGCCGACGCTGTTGTTGAAAAAGTTGTCGGCGAGTGGGGCAAATTAGACATTCTAGTGAATAACGCGGGGATCGTGCGGGACACGTTGTTGGCCCGAATGACAGTCGAACAATGGCAAGAGGTGATCGACACCAACCTGACTGGCGTATTTAATTTCTGCCAGGCGGCCATCGGCTCGATGATGTCTGCTCGAAGCGGGCGGATCGTGAATATGTCGAGTGTGGCTTCTCATTACTCGAACCCCGGGCAATCGAATTACGCCGCGAGCAAGGGCGGAATCGAAGGATTCACCCGTTGCTTGGCGACCGAATACGCGAAACGCGGAATTACTGTCAATGCAGTGGCTCCCGGATTTATCGAAACGGAAATGACCGAGGCAGTGCGAAATGCCGCCGAGGACCAAATCAAGAAACACATCCCCATGCGACGTCTCGGCCAACCAGCCGACATCGCGAAGGCGGTGTTGTTCTTGGTCAGCGAAGAATCCACCTATGTGACCGGACAAGTTCTCACCGTTGACGGCGGTTTGACTTTGGGCGGTCTCTAATTCCAATCGGTGGAATCGTAATTGGATGCTGGAAACGTCACGGAAGACAGAAACGCAGGACTGATTCGGCGGGGAACCGTGTCGGATTTGCGTGGAGCAAATTTGGAGTCCTAGCGGACTGCGTGTTCGCTAGGTAATTTGACCCGAACTGGGCTGACGCCAAAGGATTGCGTCATTTCTCAGGAGTAGCAAAGATGCCAAGCCAAGACGAGATTTTCTCAAAAGTACAAGAAGTCCTAGTCGACGCGCTGGGCGTGGACGATGACGAAGTCACCCCGGAAGCCACGCTTGCCGGTGACTTGGGTGCGGAATCGATCGATTACCTCGATATCCAATTCCGCTTGGACAAAACCTTCGACACGCAAATTCCGCGTGAAGAATTGTTCGCCGAGCATGTGTTGTCGGCGAACTCTGACTACATCAAAGACGGCCAAGTCACGCAGGAAGGCATTACCCAATTGCGGGAAACCATGCCTCATGCAGACATCGACTCCTTCGCGGATGATCCTCGAACCGAGAACATCCCGAGCTTGTTCACCGTCCAAATGATTGTGAACTTCCTCGATCGCAAATTGAACGGCGACGCAGAAGTCAAAGCCGCCTAGAATCCTCGAACTTGACGAATTCCAGACATGCTCCTGCGTTATGTGGAGAGCATGTTTCGTCATGTTCAGAGAACGGGACCGCGTCGCAGACTAGAAACACGGTGGTTGAGGAGTCGCGCGAAACATGCGTTGGATTTGGATCGATCGATTCGTCGAATTCGAAAGTGGCGTTCGCGCGCAAGCCATCAAGAACGTGACGCTGGCGGAAGAACACCTCCACGATCACTTTCCAGGCTTTCCGATCATGCCAGGTTCGCTCATGATCGAAGGCATGGCTCAAACTGGCGGGATTTTGCTCGGCGAGTGTAACCAGTTTCGGTATATCGTCATTTTGGCGAAGGTCCCGAAAATGACTTTTCATAGCTGGGTTCAGCCTGGTGACACGTTGGTCTATACCACAGAGTTAATCGACCGTCGTGACGAAGGTGGCACTGTGACCTGTACCGCGAAGGTCGGGGATCGGTTGGTGGCCGAGGGGGAAATCATGTTTGCCCACTTGAACGCCGACGACCCTGCCATTCAAGGCATCGACCAAAAGAACTTCGTGTTCAACTCAGGACTGATGCAAGTTTTCCAAGTCGGGAAAGCAGGCGATGGGGCTTCTTAGAATCGAGGAGCAGGGGCTGGAGTTTACTTCTTAGAAATTCCTGCCCCCGAAATCCAAACCCCTGGTTCCTTTCCGAGACATGGGAAGAAAAATTCGTTCGTTTCACTGAAAGTGTTCAGGTCCACAACTATGAGCCGTCGCGTTGTCGTTACCGGGTTAGGTTGTATCACGCCGGTCGGGAATGATGTTCCGACACTTTGGGAAGCATTGCGGGAAGGCCGAAGCGGTGTCGGTCCGACGCAAAGCTTCGATGCCTCGAACTTCCCGACGAAATTTGCCTCGGAGATCAAGAACTTCGATCTCAGCAAGTACGTCGACAACGTTGATCGCTTTCGGTACGCCGGTAAAAATACGCTCTTTGCCATCGGAGCCGCACACCAAGCTGTCGCGGACTCAGGTATCGGTGATGTCTCCCTCGATCCCACCCGATTCGGTGTGTACCTGGGAGCCGGTGAAGGGCAGCAAGAATTCCAAATCTTCATGGACATGATTGCGAAGTCCACGCACGATGGCGAACTCAACGAAGAGGAGTTCATCAAAGCGGGTCTCGAACGGCTGACTCCGCAAACCGAATTGGAACAAGAACCGAACATGCCTTCCGCTCATTTGGCGGGGTTATTCGGAGCCGAGGGGCCGAACTTCAATTGCCTGACCGCGTGTGCGGCTTCGAGCCAAGCGATTGGTGAAGCTCGCGAGATCATTCGTCGGGGCGACGCCGACGTGATGTTGACCGGCGGTGCCCACAGTATGATTCACCCGTTCGGAGTCACGGGTTTCAACCTGCTGACTGCGTTGTCGACTCGTAACGACGATCCACAAGGGGCCTCCCGCCCGTTCGATGCCACTCGGGATGGCTTTGTGATCGGCGAAGGTGCGGGAATGCTGATTCTCGAAGAACTCGAACACGCGCGTAAACGCGGTGCAACAATCTATGGCGAAGTCATTGGTTACGGTTCCAGCGCGGATGCCTACCGAATCACCGACATTCACCCTGAGGGACGCGGGGCGGTCGCGTGTATGAGTGCCGCTCTGAGAGATGCCAAAAAAACGCCGGACGATATCGACTACGTCAACGCGCACGGAACAAGCACATCGGTCAACGATAAAGTTGAAACAGCGGCGATTCGGCAAGTTTGGGGAGAGAATGCCGACAAGATTCCTGTGTCGAGCATCAAGAGCATGCTGGGACACTTGATCGCGGCTGCCGGAAGTGTCGAGGCTATCACCTGCCTGTTGGCGATTCGCGATGGCGTTTTGCCGCCGACGATCAATTATTCCACACCCGACCCGAACTGTAATATCGATTGTATCCCGAATACGGCCCGGGAAGTTCCGATCCAGACGGCCTTGTCGAACAGTTTTGGGTTCGGCGGTCAGAACATTTCGTTGGTGCTGGCAAAGTACGCTGCATAGCAGTCGCCGGTCCGATCGTGACGATTTTTTCCCTCGTTTGTTTGGTTTGACTCGGTTTCTGATCTAGAATTAAGCGAGACCGTATTTCCTGTTTCGCTACCCAATCAGCAATTCGGCCCGTCCATGTCGAGTGACCGATTCAACACTGCCGTCGATAAAAACAACCGCGACTCGGAACCGCGTCAGCCGTTGCAGTTATTAATCGCCGACGACGATGCCGGCTTTCGTGAAACACTGCGGAACCTATTCCAGGATGGATTTGAGACCCACGAAGTTGGTTCCGGTGAGGAAGCGATCGAGCTAGCCGAATCGCAACCGGTCGATTTAGCGTTGGTCGATATGCATATGCGACGCCTGACCGGATTGGAAACCGTCCGTCTTCTGAAGCGAGTTCACGCTGCGACGCCGTGCATTCTGATCACTTCCGATGTCAGCGAACAACTGCGACGTGATGCTCTCGCCGCGCAAGCCCATGAAATCCTGTCGAAACCGATTCGACGCCGGTTGCTTTTGAAATCTGTATCGATTGCGTTGGCTGATCGTCATCCCCATGTGCCAGATTGGCTGCTGAACCCATGAACTCAAATTAGAGGCTGTCTGTTCGCTGCGAAGTGTGTTACAGTGTTTCCGCGGGATTCCGAAACGAGCGACTTCGCGGGGCGATAGGCCGATGGCCACGGTGACCATCCAGGTAATTGAAGGGTTAGAACGCGGACGGGTATTCTCGCAGATGCCTCTCCCCGTCACGATTGGACGTGAAGACGATAACACGGTCCGCCTGAATGATGAGCGGGTGAGTCGATTTCATGCCAAGATTCAGCTTGACGCCGGTCGGGTAATTCTTACCGATCTCGAGAGCACAAACGGCACCCGGGTCAATGGGCACCCGGTCCAGATGCGAATTCTGCAAGTCGGGGATCAACTGAGCATCGGACGGTGTCTGTTGGTTTTCGGCAGTCATGAAGAAGTGCAACAACGGCATCGTGATCTTCGGCAACAGGGATTGGCGTCTTGTCCGCCAGGAGATCACACGTTACCAGGCGGTAGTTCCGGCGCTTTGGCATACCATCCCCCGGACCCGGCCGAGTCCTCACTTGAGTTGTTCCCAGATGGTGTTCCCGATCCGCCGAACGGATTGCGACCGGCACATCGTGCGGAAGTCTCCGATGCTATTGCGTATATTCACGAGCAGATTCACAAGTTGGTGAAGTCCGCCCAAGAAGATCGCCGTGGAAATGGCCCGTACGCGATGCAAATCGAATGGAGTCGCTGGCAACGCTTATTGAAGCTGGAGATGGACTTGGCCGTCTACCTCCGACGATTGGCCGACCCCGATGATTTTTGAGTAGTCACTCAATCCGCCATCTGACGGCGGAGCCCGATGAGATCGCGAAAGCGCAATGGATTTTGGTCGATATCGCAGATCGTGGCGATGTGTTTCATCCAGACCAAGAGTCCGTCGCTCGGGTGATAAACCAGATCATGTAACGCTCGGGAAGTTCGCGAACCAGTTTTCATTGAGTATTCAGTCGTCGGAAGTTGGAAGACCGTATGCATCTGAAAACTGCTCGCACCGCATAACGCATACTCCATCGCCATTCGGCCGGTCGTGATGTTTCCCGTGGCGGACCAAGGCAATCGACATTCTTCGGCCATGCTTTCCATCACCTTGAGATTGCGATCGCTCAAATCAGGACCTCCGAACGCGATTCCTTGATGGCCTTCATAGATTCGGTCCGGGTCGAACAAGCGGTTGCCATATACGAAGAAGTCAGCGCACGTTTCCGCCGTGGTAACCTCATGGAGCATCCGCCGCTGAAATTCATCTTCGTAGAGCGTGTTCATCAATTTCAGTCCGATGCGAACGCTGTCGGTTGGCACACTTTCGCGGATCAAGCCAGGGACTTCGCGGAGCCACTTGAGAATCCGTTCCTGATCACGGGCCTTCTCGCTGCCGGCCAATGTGGGACTGAAATCCTTCTCCAAAGGCATGCCGGTCTGCACGCCGGTTCCGCGTTGCCAAGCCTCAAGTATTCGCTGAGTCGTGAAGCGATATTCCTCGACTCGCCACTTCTCAGTTTCCTGTGTCGGTAGATGGTATTTCACCGATGGCACAATCGGGATACCTGTTCCGCGTGCGAGCTTTGCAGACTCCACGACCAATTCCAGGTAGTCATCAAAGCTCTGCCACCAGCCGCGTCCCTTCCAACTGACAGTCCAACCGGTTTCGCCAGATCGACCGGTAATCGGCTCCACCGTCATTTTCGATTCCCGCACGCTCCACGGCGACATCGACTGCAATCCGGATTCGTCCTGAGCAATAACCGTCTTAAGCACCACAAATCCAAGGCGACTTTGAATGTCCTCTGCGACCTGATTGCATGTCATCGATAACTGCCCGGAGGCCTTACCGAAGGGGTTCTCAATCGGAATTCCGCCATAGTCGCTCGACAGATCGATCTCAAAACGTTCGCGAATGTCCTCGACCCAGCTCCTCGGTAGCCCTCGCTCGGCGATGTTCTGGAACGCTTGGGCCAGTTGTCGCTGGAACGCGGTTGTAACGGTTGGTTCACCGTTTAACACGTGGATCGATTGTGGCGTTGTCATGGTGCAATTGTCGTTTTGAAGTCTGACGTCGGTCTGCCCAGGTTTGTGTTGACGCAAATCAACGAGTGTCGGCTTTTCGCATCAAAACCATGAGACCAATGTTTCGGAAAACCAACAGTCCAACAAATCGAGGCAAAGCGAATCCGAAAAAACGTCGTGCAAAGTGCCGTCAAAAAACGCCCAAGTCGCCGGATCGGAATTTGGTTCGGATGCGAAGGTTCTTTGGGCAACCTGTAACGATTCTACAGGGATGAGGCGCCCGAGATTTGTTTGACGACTGAAAAATCTCACCATATAGTCAAGTTGTGCTGACGACGTTCACGCAAAACAACGCGGCAGCCTATTAACAACAATTCTTCGACATCGGCAGACACCTTCGACCATCATTAACACCTTGAACAACTTCAGGTGTGCTGCCGTTGCCGAATTCCGGGGGGATGAGAATTGCAACGCCTACTCAGATTGACGACCTTAGAATTTCACATGCGTAAGACGCTGACAGCCTTGTTTCTAGGCGGCATGTGTTTGGGACTCGGTGTTCCAGCCAACGCTCAAGAGACGTTGGACGCACCGAATTTCAGTAAACCGGCACAGGACGATCGGACCGCAATCCAGTCGGGTGCTGAACTCGAACGCTCGTATCAATGGCTGCAAGCCATCGATCACTACGAAAAGGCGCTCGACAAGTGGCCAGAGAACGACTACCTCAAGTATGGCCTGCGGCGGTCGAAGGTTCACTTTGGCATTGAACGTCGTTACGCAGACCGTAGTTTCGACACCCAGTTGCTCACGCTTTCGAGTGCGTCAGCACTCAGTCGGTTCGACGAACTGCTCGATAAAGTGCAGTCCGGATTTGTGGACTCGATCAGTGCGACATCGTTTGTGGCTCACGGGACCGAAAGCCTGTATCTCGCACTCAACAATCGGAAGTTCCGCGCCCGCCATTTGCGGAATGCCCGAAGTGAAGATATCCAGGCAATGCGGGACGTTCTCCGTGAACAGTATTGGAACAAACCAATCGCCGACGATCTGACAGCCCGCCGGACGATTATGGAAGTGGCGAGTTTGGCGGAACGTACTTGCGGACTGAACCAAACAGCGACAATTCTGGAATACGTGTTCGGCGGTTGCAACGCGTTGGACGACTACAGCAGCTATCTCACGCCAGACAAACTTAACGACTTGTACGGCAACATCGAAGGCGAGTTCGTTGGGCTCGGTATCGAGATGAAAGCCGAAGCCGGACGTGGAATGCACCTTGTGAATGTGCTACCCGACAGTCCTGCACTCTCCGGTGGCCTGCGACCCGGGGACTATATCGTCGCAATTGACGGCGTGGATTGTCGCGACATGACGACCGACGAAGCCGCCAAGTTATTGCGGGGTCCGTCGGGAAGTTTCGTCCAACTGAAGTACGAAGTTCATCTGACCGGGCAGGAACGCGAAGGTCGTTTCAGTCGGCGTGCGGTTCAGGTGAAAAGTATTCCCGTTGTAAAGATGCTCGATGAGCGTGCAGGAATCGGCTACATCCGCATGACCGGATTTCAGAAAACATCGGCCGCCGAACTTGATCGGGCACTTGCCGATTTGAATCGACAAGGCATGCGTTCCCTGATTTGGGACGTGCGTGGCAATCCGGGTGGCTTGTTGACAGCTGCCGTCGAAGTGTTGGATCGATTCCTTGATGGCGGCGTGTTGGTTTCCACACGGGGTCGGAATCGAGATCAGAACTGGAGTTACTCGGCTCGCCCGTCAGGAACCTCGAATATTCCGCTTGTCTTGTTAGTGGATCAAGACTCGGCCAGTGCCAGCGAGATCGTCGCTGGGGCATTACGAGATCACCGACGTGGCACGATCATTGGTCGACAGACCTACGGCAAATGGTCGGTGCAAAGCATCTTTCCGCTTCGCGGTTCGGCTGGGCTTCGACTCACCACCGCCAAATTCTACTCGCCTCACGGCCACACTCACGGCAAAGTCGGCGTGCGACCGGATGTGGTTGTGGAGGATGTCGACGAACACATCGCCGCCTATGCTTACACGCCAGATGCGGACCTGCTGGCTGATGCGGATGTGCGGAAGGGGATCGAAGTGTTGAATCGCCAGGCGTCACGCTAAGCCAGTCTCACAGCCATCAATTTCATGTATGATGGAAACTCACTCGGCTCGTCTGCCGGGTGAGTTTTCTGCATTTTTACGGACTGAAGGAACGGCGAACGATGCCGCAGGAATGGGATTGGGTTGGACAAAGCACGCGACAACAACCGAAAGTCGCGTGGACATTCAACGCCGACGCACCACTGCGGTCACTGCACCTGATCCGAGAAACCGGCAGTATCTTGTTGGCCGACCGAGCTGGTTTCATTGCAAAACTCGACAGCCATGGCAATCGTCTCCGAGTGGCACAAGGATTTCGCAAGCTCACGCGTCTTGTCGGTGGACTGACCGCCGAAGCTCCGGTGTTCATCGGCTTCCGAGACGAACTTCGTTGTCTCACACCAGACTTCGAACCAGACTGGGTGCGTCGCTTTCCCCATTCCATCGACGCGATAGCCGTCGACCCCTACGGTCGCTGGTTGGCAATTGTTTTGGAAACGGGCGATGGATATTACATCGGGGCTGAGAACCAACGCTTCGGTGACTTTACCGCGAAACCTCGGCCGCGATTTGTGGTGGTTTCGGGAAGAGAGTTTGAAGTGACTGTCACCGCACGACTCGGAAGTGTGGAACGATTTGATGCCGACGGTGAATTGCTATGGCATACCGAACGGTATGGGAATCTCGGCGATATAACGACGGACGGAATCAGCCCGCGAATTTGGCTAGCCGCGTTCAATCATGGTGTGGTCAGCCTCGACCGTGACGGCGAACCCGGCCCGACCTTCTTAGTCAACGGTTCCCCATCACGGGTGGCAGTCAGTTACGATGGCCGGTTTATCGCCGTGGCTACGCAGGAACGAAGTTTATACTGGCTCAACAATCGCGGCGAACTTCTGTGGGCGACAAGCGTGCCGGACGATATTCATTTTCTAGATGTCGACTCACTCGGTCACTGGCTACTCTGCGGGTTTGCATCTGGCCGCATCGTGCGAATTGATTGGCCCCGCTGAGGAAATCATGTACTCCAAACCGGCTCACCGAGGACATCGGATTTCGGTTGAATTCCCAATCCTGGTGACATCGAAGCCGACATACGTCCCTGTTGACGCTGCGGAGCCCCATCTGCGATCGAAACCGTCACGTAGCTGTTGAAGTCGGTCGAGGTCAGAAGAAGTTCGGGGGGTGTGCTATGCGCCAGATGAGATATCGCCGCCGTGACAATATCACCGCCCCAACTATCTTCGATCGTCATTGCGATACCAAGGTCAATGCAGAGATCTCGGGCTTGCTTCGCTTTCGTGAGTCCACCGAACTTGCTGATCTTGATGTTCACCGCATCCATCGCCAGGTCTTCATAGCCCCGTAGAAGGGGTTGAATCCCATTGATGACTTCATCGAGCACGAAAGGATGATTTGTCTGCCGACGGATCGATAAACACTCTTCGTAGGTCGGGCAGGGTTGTTCGATGTAGACATCGACGTCACGCACACCCCGCACCACACGCATGGCTTCATGCATCGTCCAACCGGTGTTCGCGTCGGCTATGAGTTTGTCAGTCGGTTGCAATCGCTCACGGACGGCGTGAATGCGGGCAATATCGGTATCGGGATCCCCGCCGACTTTGAGTTGGAATCGGCGATAGCCTTCATCTCGATAACCCGCAACGTTATCCGCCATTTGCTCGGGCTCTGCCTGGGAAATCGCCCGATACAGGACGTAATCCTCGTTGTATCGCCCGCCGAGAAGACTACAAACTGGTTGGTTTGTCACCTGTCCGAGGATGTCCCAACATGCGATATCGATGCCGCTTTTCACATAGGGATGCCCTTGCAGGGCTGCGTCCATCTTGCGATTGAGCTTCGACAGTTCAATGGGATTTGCACCGATCAGGTGCGGTGCCAACTCCGTCAACCCGGCCCGTACGCCTTTGGCAAACGCCGGCAAATAGAACGGCCCCAACGGGCAGACTTCACCAAATCCGGTAAAGCCGGCATCCGTCTCGACTCGCACGACGGTGCTATCGAAAACATCGACTGACTTCCCGCCCGACCAAGAATAACGGCCTTCCTTGAGCGGCAAGTCCACCTGATATGTCGCGATGCGGGTGATTTTCATTGCAGGACTCTCAAACCACTAAGCAGAAGAGCGCGTCGTGACGCGCTCTTCCGAAAACGGGGATGAACTAAGTAGCCGGTTGAGCAGTACGATGCTGTGCCAGCAGTTCGGCAATTTGAACTGCGTTCGTGGCAGCACCTTTGCGAAGATTATCGCTGACACACCAGAAACTCAGCCCGTTCGGGTGAGAAATATCCTTGCGGATCCGCCCGATGAAGACTTCATCCCGATCGGTACAGGTCGAGGGCAACGGATAAACGCCACTCGCAAGATCGTCGTCGACAACAATGCCGGGGAATCCTTCGAACAACTCGCGGGCTTCCTCTGGGGAAACGGGGCGTTCTGTCTCCACGGTGATTGTTTCGCTGTGACAATTCGCAACGGGGATGCGAACGCAGGTCGGGTTGATCTGAATCGATTCGTCGCCCAGGATTTTCCGGGTCTCGTAGACCATCTTCAATTCTTCGCTCGTGTATCCGTCGGCTTTCTGGCTACCGATTTGCGGAATCGCATTGAACGCGATCGGATGGGCGAAAGCTTGATAGTCGTAGGCTTCGCCTTCGAGATGGGCTTTCGTGCCCTGCATGAGATCGGCAGTTCCCTGCAGACCAGCACCACTGACGGCCTGATAGGTGCTAACGATCACCCGACGAACTTTCGCAGCGTCGTGCAACGGCTTGAGAGCCATCACCATTTGAGTGGTCGAGCAGTTCGGGCTTGCGATGATGCCTTTGGCATCGAGTGCCGCTTGCGGATTGATTTCCGGGACCACTAACGCAACTTCGGGTTTCATCCGCCAATAACCGGATTCGTCGATCACAATGGCTCCGGCCTCGACGGCGGAGGGCAGATATTCCGCAGCGACGTCATCGGGCGTGGTGGAGATCACCAAGTCGGTGCCAGCAAACGCATCGTGCGTGAGTTCTTCGAGTTGGTATTCTTTCCCAGCGAATGTCAGTGTTTTTCCTGCGCTGCGTTTGGAGGCCAAAAATCGATACGTGCCGACGGGCAACGCGCGTTGCTCTAACAAGCGACACATAATCCGCCCCACCGCTCCGGTGGCGCCAACGACAGCAACAGTCTCAAACACAGTTGATCTCCCAGCGTAAATGTGGGCGCACGATGAGCCCTCTTCAATTTCTAAGTCCGAATTATAGACGCGAGCAGAACACAGATGCAAATCGAAACTCCATCACAAGCAAATCCCGGGACACTCTCAAATTGTCGCAGGTTCGGGGCTACTGACTTCAGCGGCGGATTGATATACTCGAACCGAACGCGACGATTCTGTGATTTTTTGGATAAGTGAAGTCGGTTATGAATGTCTTGGTGATTGGCCAGGGTGGCCGTGAACATGCGTTGGCTTGGAAGTTGCGACAGTCGCCGTCGGTCGACCAGGTCTTTTGTGCACCGGGTAATGCGGGAACTCACATTGACGCGACGAACGTGCCCATCGCCAGCGACAACATCAAAGAACTCGTTCAATTTGCCCAACGAAACGCGGTCGGCCTAACCGTTGTTGGCCCGGAAGCTCCCTTGGTCGAGGGAATTTCCGATGCCTTTCGCGATGCCGGTCTGCGAGTGTTCGGTCCGTCCCGATTGGCATCCGAACTCGAAGGCAGCAAGGTTTTCTCGAAGAACCTGATGCGTCAAGCGGGTGTGCCAACGGCAGAGTTCCGGGCGTTCACAAACTTCGAGCACGCGTTGCAGTACGTCGAAACCCGAAGCGAGCAACCGCTCGTCGTCAAAGCCGACGGTTTAGCGGCTGGGAAGGGCGTGACTGTCTGCGAAAGCAAGGAAGAGGCCAACGAGGCGATTCGGCGGATCATGCAGATCAAAGAATTCGGGCAAGCGGGTACTCGGATTGTCATTGAGGAAAAACTGGTCGGTCAGGAAGCCAGCATCTTGGCGATCGTCGACGGTAAAAGCATTCTGCCGTTGGAGTCTTCTCAGGATCACAAACCCGCATACGACGACGACAAAGGTCCAAATACTGGCGGGATGGGGGCATATTCACCGACGCCTCTGGTTTCTCAAGAATCGATGGATACGATCATCGAGAAGGTGCTCATTCCAACGATTCATACTTTGCGAATGAACGACCGCCCGTTTCTCGGCGTGTTGTACGCGGGGTTGATGATGACCGCCCAGGGACCGCGAGTTCTCGAATACAACGTCCGGTTTGGCGATCCCGAAGCGCAACCCGTGTTGATGCGGTTAAAGACCGACTTGGCTGAAGTCCTGCTCGCTGCAAGCGAAGGGCGATTGGCCGACCTCCCGGACTTGGAATGGGACCCGCGTCCTGCGGTATGTGTTGTGATGGCGAGCGAAGGATACCCGGGCAAATACGAGAAAGGCCGACCGATTCGGGGGATCGAGGACGCCGATGCCATGGAAGATGTGAAAGTTTTCCATGCGGGCACGCGGATTGAGAATGGTTCCGTGGTCACCGATGGTGGACGGGTCCTCGGGGTAACGGCTATGGGCGACGATATTGTCGATGCCAAAAAGCGAGCTTACGAAGCGGTCAAAAAGATCCGCTGGGAAGGCGCCTGGTGTCGAAAAGACATCTCCGACAAGGCTCGGATGTAATCCCTATCACTGCCAGAATTTCCACCATTTCCCGTCGTTTGCAGCGACCGTCGGAGATGGTGGATCATCGCGAAAACCCGTCTCATAAGGCGAACTCGCTGCGTAGCAAATTCCGCCCCGCACCACGTTCTCTGGATAGATCGCGGTGCGGGCGAATTGGAGATACAGCCCGCCGACCGACTCATCATTGCAGCCCCACGAGTCGACGAATCCATCAAGCCGTTCCAAAAACGTTCGTTGATGCGTGTGATATGAACCGTCAACAAGCGGGACACGCACCGACTGCATCGACCAAGCTCGCCCATTCCGAAGCCAACCCGATAACAAGATTGTTCCGTCCGGAAGATCAAACGCGGTACCCACCCGTTGCGGAAGTACTCCCTCGATCTCAAACTCGTAACCGATTGCAATCGTTTCGTACCACTCCCGTTCACAGAATCGCAGAAGTGCCTTTTCTCGCTCGACCAATTCCTTGAAACGCGAATCATTCGTGGAAATGGCTGTCAACTCACAGTGAACCCGTAAAAGTTCCCCGCGTGGGTCCGATTGTTCATCGAGCCAATCCGCATAGATCAACCTCGGGACGATCTCGAATGGGTTCGTCTCGATCGATTCTAGAAAGGAATTCTCTTCGTGGGACATGCCGCAGCCAACCGGTCGAAACATCGGATTGAAGAACACAGCATTATACCGGCGGCGTCCCAGATGACTCGGACCATTTGAAAAAGCGAAATCGACGATTCAGGATCAATTGTCCTCAGGTCGTGGAGTCACGAAGGATGGTTTAATGTGTCGATGGGGTCGATGGTGGGCAGCATCAGGTGGTGCGATTATAATCTAGCACCACCCATTTCAGCTTTTCAAAGGAAAACGTGTGCAATCGGACATCGGGAGAGATGAATCCTCCTGGGAATTGGCGGCTGAGGCGATCAGCGTACGGATTCGTTGGTTCGGTCTGATTGTCGGCTGGGTGCTGGTCAATCTCATTGAACGGAGCACGAATCAGCCGGCGTTAAATGCGATCCTCGCTTTGGGAGCGGTTTACGCGTGCTTGGATGCGTGGCAAAGCATTCGCGGACGAATCTTCCTGGCTCGGTTACCGCTACTCACGTCGCTGATGGAAGCGGTTTTCATTGCGTTGCTTTGCTATTTCGATACCGGCGTCAACAGCCCGTTTCGATTCTATTACTTCCTCTCGTTGCTACTGTGCGCCATTCGATACTCTCGCACGGTCACCTACACGACGTTTGTCCTGCATTCGACGAGTTACATTCTTCTGATCGTTTTCTCACTGGGACCTTCGGTGAGAATCAGCGAAGCGCATACCCTCACCGACTTGATTTTCATGCTGGTACTCATGGGATGGTTGGCTTGGTCCGGGACGGCGTTGGCTGAAATTTTGAAGCAGACTGGGCACCGGCTCTCAGCGGCCAACGATAAACTTCGTGATCACCAACGACTCCTCGAAGATCGCATTCGCGAGCGAACTCGCGAGTTACAGCAATCGCAGGCGTTGTTGGTTCAGCAAGAAAAGCAAGCGGCGTTCGGACTGCTGGCCGCGGGCATTGCTCATGAAGTCGGCAACCCCTTGGCGGCGATCAGTTCACTCGTACAGTTGCTGCAAATGCGAGACCTCGATGACTACACTCGGGAGCGGCTACAAATGGTGGCCGACCAACTGAATCGCATCCAACGCACGCTGCGGGAACTCGTGGGGTTCAGTCGACCGGCTTCGCTGGAGCGGACGCGTTGCGATGTGCACGAAGTGATCAACGCTGCGCTCAGCATCGCCAAATACTATAAACGAAAAAAAGGCCGAGAGATCGTCACGCAATATGCCGACGATTTACCTCGATTGCGAGCCGTTCGGGACCAGTTAGTTCAAGTGTTCCTCAATGTCATTTTAAATGCATTGGACGCCACCCAGGACGGCGGCCGATTGAATATTCGCACGAGTATGGATGGTGAAAACATCCGAGTCGATATTCGAGACAACGGTCACGGTGTCCCCGAAGACGACCGCGAGGCGATCTTTCAGCCGTATTATACGACGAAAAACTCGGGCACCGGACTGGGGCTGTTCGTGTGTCGTCACGTTCTGCAAGAGATCGGTGACGCCAGCATCGAACTCACGCAGTCGAATGCCGAAGGCACGACGTTCACAATTTGGCTTCGTCCCGAGCAACCGTCGGACAAGCCGGTCGAGTCCACTGCGACTACTGGCCAACTGACAACAACCAAGTAATAATTTTCCCTCATGACACGCCATCGTTCTATTCTCATCGTTGAAGACGAAGAAATCATCCGAACCAGCCTGGCGGAATTTCTGGCGGGGTTGGGTTACGCCGTGCAAGTGACTGGATCGGCCCGGCAAGCCGTTCAAATGTGTCAGCAACGCGATTTTGACGTTGCCATTTGTGATGTCCAACTTCCTGATGGCGATGGTTTGGCCCTGCTGCGCAAACTACAGCAGATCAACCTCGATCTGTTTGTGCTGATCATCACCGCCTACGCGACCGTGGAGAACGCTGTCGAAGCGTTTAAAGCAGGTGCTTTCGACTACCTTGTGAAACCAGTGTTGTTCGAAGACTTGCGACACAAACTAGAGACACTCTTTCAGTTCGCGGACTTACATGCGGAGAACCGAAGCCTGCGACGCGAACTGGGGCGACACGAGCCGTTGGATCAAATTGTCGGCTCAAGCCAACGATTGGCCGATTTGCAAGCGACGATTCGGAAAGTCGCAGTGACCAATTCGAATGTGCTTCTCGTCGGAGAAACAGGCACTGGTAAAGAGTTGTTCGCCCGCGCTATACACGCAGCTGGTCCCAATAGTCAGGAGAAGTTCCTCGCAGTCAGTTGCGGTACTCGACCGGTAGAACTTCTAGAAACACAACTGTTTGGTGCTCGCGGCGGGACCGTTTCAGGACGCACGGTGGATCAACCCGGCATTTTGAAGAATGCCGGCGCGGGGACGGTGTTCCTCGATGAAATCACGCTGCTTCCTGGTGGAATTCAAGCGGAACTTCTACGGGCAATCGAGTATCAGGAAATCATGCCGGTCGGCGGGTCCGAGTTGGTCAAGATCGAAGCCCGTATTATTGCCTCGACCACGCACGACCTATTGCGGGAAGTCGCTGAAAACAACTTCCAAGAAGACTTGTTCTACCGCCTCGACGGTGTGAAGGTGCACATTCCCGCTTTGCGACAACGTTTGGATGATATCCCGGAACTCGTCGAATACTTTATCGGAAAACATTCTCAATC
The DNA here is from genome assembly GCF_984380535.1 of Thalassoroseus sp. Classification (NCBI taxonomy): domain Bacteria; kingdom Pseudomonadati; phylum Planctomycetota; class Planctomycetia; order Planctomycetales; family Planctomycetaceae; genus Thalassoroseus; species Thalassoroseus sp. Next base: position 114,891 of record NZ_CFHRBF010000010.1, on the reverse strand, counting down.
GATGGGGAAACGAGTCTCCGGTGCGACGAGCGAAACGATTCGCGTGTTGATGTCGGCTGAGTGGAAAGGCAATGTTCGACAACTCGACAATGCGATCGAGCGGGCCGTCATGATGTGCGATGACGACCGCATCGGTCCGCAGGATTTGCCGCCGGAACTCTTAGGTTTGTGTTCGCCGCTGCCAGACACTGATGATCTTCGAAGTGCCCTGCGACACTACGAACGCTTACACATCGTCCGAGTCCTTCGGCAATATCCCGACAAACGTCAGGCCGCGAAACGGCTGAAACTCGGATTGTCCAGCCTGTACCGCAAGATCGAAGAACTCGGCATCGATTTGTAAACCGCGAATGGCAATTCGAACTTACGAATTCTCTTTCTGATAACTGTCGTAAGCCGCGTAATAAAATCCGCAACCCGCCAGACACAGCACACCTAGCAATCCCCAGGGACCGAGCATGCTGTAAATCAGCTTGAAGATGCCACCTTTGCGACCAAAGCTGACTTCCTCACCAGCCGCCTCTTTGTTCAAAGCCATCACACAGAGGAAAATCCCGACGGCAATACACCCGGTTCCCCAAAGTGCATTGAGCCACCAGGGGCCGTCTTCTTCCTCGTCATCGTCGTCGGACGATTTCTTCTTCGCTTTGGTTTTCGATTTCTTGGGTTTGGATTTGCTAGCCTTCGACGATTTCGGTTTCGGTGGGGCAGCGGCGGCCGATCGACTCCGACGACCACGGCTAGGCGGCGGTTCCTCGACGACATCCTCGTAGTCGTCGTAATCATCATAATCGTCGACGGCACCGTAGGCGTCATAGTCGACAGCATCGTCGTACGAGCCGTACTCATCTTCTTCAATCACAACGGCTTCGACGAATTCGTCTTCGGCCGGCTTAGCTTTTTTCCGAGCCGGGAACAGCCCTTTTGCCTTCGCAGCCGTTCGGTATGGACCGGCTTTGCTCTGAGCGAGTTGATCGTCCGGCTTGAGTTTACCGGTTGCGGCCAACTTCTTCAGTTGTTCCGTCGAAACGGGACCGTGTAGCTTCGATCCCCGTCTGATATACCACCCACTTGCCATGTCGAGAACCGTTTGATGTGATGTTTTGGGAATTCGATGAATGGGCATTCCAAAATACCAGAACAGTTGAGCCCGAGCAAAACGCTTTCGTGAAATTTCCAGGAAGAAATACCAATGCTCATACGCATTCTCGAACCCGAAGTGATGGACAGTGTTGAAGAAGCCATCGACTATGACGCCATGGATCATTCCGAAGTCAATCGGGTATTTGTGGAGGATCTTCTTGCAACCGCTCGGCAACGTAACTTAGTAACTTCCGCGGATATGACGCTTCTCGACGTTGGAACCGGAACTGCTCTGATTCCGATTGAATATTGTCGTCAAGGCGGAGCGGGGACGATTACCGCAATCGACATGGCCAGGGAAATGTTGAGCCTGGCCGCAACACGTGTCGACGAAGCCCGACTCAGCGACCGAATCTCGCTCGAACATGCGGACGCGAAGACTCTCACTTACAATGCCGCGTCGTTCGATGTCGTGATGTCGAACAGTATCGTGCACCACATTCCGGAACCGTTCGATGTCTTCCGGGAGATGCTGCGTGTGCTAAAGTCCGGTGGCTTGTTGTTCGTTCGTGACCTCATGCGACCAGCGGATCAAACAACACTCGATCAGCTCGTCGAAACGTACGCCGGTGACGAAGCGGAGCACGCCCGGCAAATGTTCCGCGATTCGCTTCACGCGGCTTTAACCGTCGAGGAAGTCCGCGAGATACTGCGGACACTCGGTTGCTCTGCCAATTGGGTTCAGCAAACCACCGACCGTCACTGGACGGCCAGTGGAATCAAGTCAGCGTAAGAATTACTCCTCGTGACCGCTCGGTTTTTTCGGCGGCGTTTTCTGCTGAGCAAGATACTCCACCAGATCACGCAGGTCGGATTTGCTGAGGTACTTCATCATGTCTTCCGGCATTGAGCTTTTGCCTTTGGCGCGGTCGACAACGGTCTCCGTCGGCACACGGATGATGGCACCGGTCTTGTCCATCAGCTGGATCGTGTCGTCATTTTCTTCACGAATCACACCGCTGATAACTTTTCCTTCATCGGTTGCCAGCAACACGGTTTCGAATCCCTTGGCGATTTGCGCGTTCGGATTGACGATCGATTCGAGGATGTAACGTCGATCTTTCTGCTTGCCGATCTCACTGAGATCGGGCCCCACGTTCCCGCCGCTACCGCCGATCATGTGACACCGACGACACGAAACTTCGCTGCGACCGAAAAAGACATCCGCCCCTCGTCCCGCATGACCGCCTTGCATCGTTTCCGAGTACATCGCCAGTGGATCGTCACTCGGCCGCGACGCTTCGAACGCGTCGATGGCTTCCCGTAACTTGGAAGAACCGCGTTTTTCAGCAGCGGTCAGCACGTCCAATTGGACCGCAGCCGCCAACTCGCCCGCCTGAAGTTGCTTCATAAGCCGTAATAAAACTTCTTCCGCAGCGGAAAGTTTCATGCCCGCGAGCACATCGACAGCTTTTTGAGCTTCGACTGTTTCACCGTCCGCAATGGCTGCTTCGAGTTTTGTGATAGCGGCTTCCGGTTCGAGTGATGCCAGAATGCGTAACGCTTCGGCTCGTACGAGCGGGTCCACGTCGGACACAGCCCAAGTGATTTGTTCTCGCAGCGTAGCATCTTTCAGCGACTCCAACGCCTTGAGCGCCTCGGCTCGCACTTCGCCGGGTTGATCGGTCTCCGCCAGAAGTTTTTGCAGTGTCGGACCGACATCTTGGATGCCGTACTTCGCGGCGAGTTTGATCCCCAACTCCCGCACCTTTTGTGAACCACTGAGCATCCCGCCGAGTTTCGAACGCAGCACGTCCGCCATCCATGGTGCTTCACGCGGTTCGAGTGGTCGCCACATGCCGGTCACGCGATCGGTCGGCGACGGTGCTTCCCACATCAACAACTCTTCGAGCGCTTCCACCCGCATCACTTCACTCGCCGCCGCATCCGCCGCCACATTCGCGACCGCCGCTGCATGGTCTTTCTGACCGAGTCGAAAATTCGCATTTAAAACCCGCCGCAAGAGCGGTTCGCTCATGCCAGGCCGCCCGGCAAGTTTTGCAAGTTCTGATTGTGCAAATTCAATGGGCACATCGTTGATCGCTCGCGCCGCTTCCAACACGACTGCACCGTCGGCATCATTCAAATATCGCTGAATGTTTGTAGATCCTAGTCGACGAAGAATGACAACTGCTCCAAGGCGGGCATTTTCCGGTACGTCGGAAATCGCGAGTTCTACATCCACGTAGTGTCGCTTCGCAAGCAAAACGAGACCATAGGAAACTGAATGACGTAACACCGGATGCAGTTTTTTGTAGTCAGTAAGAAGCTTTGTCAGGGGAGCGATAAATCGCTTCGCGCCCATCTTCCCAACCATCAACGCCAGTTGCGCACGCACCATTGGATCAGTGGTCTCAGAGAGCAAATCGCTTTCGAACTTATCGAGCGCGGATTTATCGATAAATCGTTGATTCTTATCCGTACCTGCAATCAACTTCCCATCGACTTCACGAAATTGAATTCGGCCAATCACATCACCCATTGTTCGCAATGAGGCAATTTTCGCCCATTTCTCGTTCGGCTTGGAGTGAGATGTCACGCCATATCCGACCAGAGCAGCGAAAAACGATTTAAATTCAGTTGGGGCACTTCGAGCCGTCTGACTACAGCCGCTTATGGCATGAAATCGAGCTAATTCTGACAGTTCCTTGTTTTCCACGATTCGTGCTAATTGAGAAACCGGGTGGAGTATCTGGAGGATTCCCCCTTTCGGTTCTCTTTGGACAAGTTCAAACTGCGCCGCCGACCGCACGCGCTGATCGGCGTGCCCTAACAGTTCAACAAGTCGCTCCACGGATGTGCTGCCAAAACCCTCACGGAACAACTTCGCAACTTCCGCCGCTTTTTCGCTTTCGCCGTTCGTCAGCCGATACAACCGGCCTTTGCCTTCGCCGTTCCAGCCGTTGACCCAGTCGGTCCAGTACATATTGCCGTCGTAGCCGAAGTCAACGTCGGTGGCGAGGGTGGACCAGAGGAATTGTTCGTTCTTGACGAGTTCGAAACTCGCGCCTTTCGGTTTGACGGCGATCGCTCGGATGCCGCTTTGACCGGCTCCGCCGCGGAAGTCGCAGAGGAAGAAATTGCCGTTGTATTCCTTTGGCAAACCGACACCGGGATAGTACACCAACCCGCTGGGACCATCGCTGACGTTCGCCACCGGCGGCACGATGTACGCGGGTTGGACATCTTTCGCGACCGTCCCCTTCGGCACACCGCCGGGGCCTTCCTTTTCGAGCGGCGGTTCGTCGTGTGGATACCACATCATCTCCCGATTCCACGGGCCGCGATCGGGCAGGTATTGGTAATACATCCGCCAACCGGCATCCATCCCCTCGACAATATGTACCCACCGGGCTTGGTCGCCGCTGTCGGAATTGTTGTCGCAGGTGAAGAGATTACCGTAATCGTCGAAGGCGAGTTCCTGCGGATTCCGCAAACCATATGCGAAGACTTCCAGGTCTGATCCATCGAGTTCACAGCGAAACACCGCACCGCTATCCGGCCCGTGCAGCTTCGTGCCTTCTTTGGTAATGACGTGATATCCCCGGTCGCCGATGCTGAAATACAACCGGCCATCAGGACCGATCGTCAGCCCGTGCATATCGTGACCACGAAACGCAAATCGCACGCCGTAACCATCACTGAGGACTTCCCGCGTGTCGGTCTTGCCGTCGCCGGTGGAATCACGGAACTTGTAGAGCTTGGGAATACAGGTGTAGTAGACATCGCCACGATGTGCCAGCACGCCGGCTCCGGTGCCGTCCACGATTTCGTTGAAGCCATCGACATAGACGGTCGATTCGTCGACTTTGCCGTCACCATCGGTGTCGGTCAGCAGACGGATGCGGTCTTGCTCTTTCGCGTAGTCCGAGGCTTTCTCGCCCAGATGTTTTTTGATGTAGGCCAAACGATCTTCGACGGTTTGAGCCGCCAGATCGTCGTGCAGCCAATCCATATGACTGCGGTTGTCCTCGACGCCTTTTTGCTGGCGGAAGGTTTCGCAGATATAGAATCGACCTTGTTCGTCGATATCGAAGGCGACGGGATTGGCCAGCAACGGTTCGGCGGCCACGAGTTCCACGTGGAAACCTTCGGGAATGCGGAAGCCTTCAATGGCTTGCTCACCTTCGTTCGAAGCGGTGGCAATTGGGGGATTATAGGCATCATCTGCGGCTGATTGGGTCCATGCGGACAGGGCCAAAAGAGCCGCACCACTTAGCAGGGGGAAGATGGGTAAATGAGTCTTCAACGATCGAACCTCCGGACGGTAGGAATTGCAAGTACAGCACTCTAGCCGATCGAACAAACCGCTGACAACCGGGTGATTACATCGTTGATTGTTCCTGCGTGTCGGTGTAGGTTATGGATCTACATCTCACCGATCATTTCCGTGCGCTTCGGATCAATCCTCGCTTTTGCGAAACTGACGAAACACTCGCTTGGAATCCCGGTCGGCCCATCGTATTTCTGTCTTTGATACTGAGTCGAAATCCTGTCATGCGAAACGTCTTGAGCGTTATCTTGGGTGGTGGCAAAGGTACCCGCCTATTTCCACTCACTCGCTACCGATCGAAACCGGCCGTCCCGTTGGCGGGGAAGTATCGACTCATCGACATTCCGATTTCGAACTGTATGAACAGCGGCATCAACCGGATGTACCTGCTCACACAGTTCAACTCGGTCAGTTTGCACCGTCACATTCGCCAGACCTACAACTTCGATAACTTCTCGGGTGGGTTTGTCGAGATTCTGGCGGCTCAGCAAACGAACAACCGCGGGACCGATTGGTATCAAGGGACCGCCGACGCCGTTCGCAAGCAGTTGCGGTACTTCGATCAACCGGGAATCGATTACATTCTGATTCTGTCCGGCGATCAGCTCTACCGCATGAACTACGCCGACATGCTGAAGACCTGTCAAGAGGCCAATGCGGACGTGTCGATCGCGGTGTTGCCGGTCGCCAGTGAGGATGCTCACGCCTTTGGGATCATGAAACTCGACCCGACCTTCCGCGTGGTTGATTTCGTCGAGAAGCCTAAGACGCCAGAAGCCCTGGCCGAAGCGCGGACCGATCCCGCAAAGATCGACGAACTCGGTTTCGAAAGTCGCGGTCGCGATTGCTTAGCGAACATGGGGATCTACCTCTTCAAGAAAGACGTGCTGTTCGAACTGCTCGAAGGCAACGACTACGAAGACTTCGGCAAGCAAATTTTCCCATTAGCACTGAAAGAGAAGAAGGTCCAAGCCCACTTGTTTGACGGGTATTGGGAAGACATTGGAACGGTGAAGGCGTTCTTCGAAGCGAATTTGGCACTTGCCCAACCCAAACCGCCTTTCCGATTTGTAGCCGGTAACGAACCGATTTACACTCACGCCCGCTTTCTGCCACCGACACAAATCTCCGGGGCGACTATTAGGAACAGTATGATTGCCGACGGCTGTGAGATTGGCGAAGGTACGGTCATCGAAAACAGTGTGATCGGCTTGCGTTGCCGGATCGGGCGGAATGCCGTTATCAAAGACTCGATTCTCATGGGAGCCGACTTCTACGAGTACGGCGGAGCCTACGGTGCTTCGGAAATGCAGTCGGAGAACATCGGGTCTGGCAGTCACGTCGAAGGAGCCATCATCGACAAGAACTGCCGAATCGGTCGCAATGTGACCATCAAACCTGGTCCCGACATGTCAGATAACGAAGACTTCACGGAACCAGTCGTCGTACGCGATGGCGTGATCTTCGTACAGAAAGAGGCTCAACTCCCGGAAGGCTACGTCTTCCGCCCGCATTGACATCTGCTTATCAATCAGTGTTTCGGAGCCCCACTATGAGTTCGATGATGCTACACAGCGTCACAGATTACCTCTCTCAAGAGCGGCAATCGCAGACGAAACACGAGTGGATCGAGGGAGAACTCCGTGAAATGGTTGGCGCAAGCTGGCGACACAATATTATTGTTTCGAATTTAATCCAGTTATTGGGACTTGCTCTCAGAGATTCGGCATTTGTAGCCTTGGCCAACGATCTCAAGGTACGAATTCCGGATCGAGCGTATTACTACCCCGATGTCACAATAGCGCCGGATCCACCGCAACTCGAGGACGAATCTCACGACGTTTTGCTCAATCCGCTTGTGGTGTTTGAAGTTCTCTCCCCGTCCACCGAGGCGATCGATCGGGGCGAGAAACTTCACAATTACAGTCGGATTCCATCATTGACCGATTACCTGCTCGTCTCGCAGAACGAGGTGCGAATCGATCATTATCACCGCAAATCGGAAGACGGCTGGAACTTGCAAATGCGGACCAGTCCAGACGAAACGATCCGATTGGAAGAACCAGCGTGTGAACTCTCAATGGCTGAGATTTACACACGCGTCGATTTTCAGAATCGATAGGAAGTCGGTAACGCGATTATTCGCTCCATGACGGCGCGAGTTTTTCGACTTTCACAATCCAACGATCTGGGACTTCCACTCCGGCCTTTTTCGTCAAACGCCCTCGCACGCGGACGGTCTTACCGCTGAGTTGGTCGGCACCGGCGGTCCATTCTTCATTGGCGCTCAAGTCGAGCTCCCAAGTGATGCCGTCAACTTGAATGGTTGTGCCAGTCGTTTCGGCGCCAATCTGAACGACTCCGTGCTGAAGTTTTCCGCGAATGTCGACGATGATGCGATCGCCAACGTCGCCAAACTCGTCGTCTGGGTTCAGCGAGGTGCCATTCACACTTCGAACTCCCGCCTTGAGAACTTTGACAAGTGCGTAGCCGAAACCAGGGCCGCCGATCTTCGTGGAAGCGGCTCGCACCTGGAGATTGCCTTTGTTGTCGAGTTCCATCGCCATCAGAATCCGGTTGGGTCCGTCGACGGTCGACACAATAATCATGTCACGCGTGAAGTTGACGTCTGGCACTTCCGCGTTGCCTCGCCAGGCTTTCCAGACTTTCGTCCAAGTTTTCCGGTCCGTGATGAAGCCGGACTCCGGTGCGACGTTTCGCTTCTCATTGCTGCGTAACACGCCTTTCCAGTCTTCGAGCGGTTTGACCACTCCGGCAAAAGTCGGCGAGCCCACGAGCAAACTCATTAGCCACAAAACGCAGACGCATGCAATTCGTCGTGTCATCACTTGAAACTCCGTAGGGTTCGTATGCGAGTCCATCAGCTTGGATTATTCCGAAAACCGTTTTGTACTGCCAGGGCAGTCCCCGGAAAGCGGGGCGTTCGGATGGCTTAGGATAGATTCGAGAACGGTGGGACTTTAGTTCCAGCATTCACAGTGACGGCCCCTTGCAACACGCTATGCGAGCCGATGTCGCAGTTTTCGCCGATGGAAACTTGACCATCGATGACTACGAAGGGATGAATTGTGGTATCCGCGGCGATTCGAGCACGGGGATCAATCGAGACGAGTGTGGGGTCGAGAATCGACACGCCATCTTGCATTCGGGCTTCGAGAGATCGCGAGTGAATTGCTTGCCGAACCGTCGCCAGTTGGGCACGAGTATTAACGCCAATCGCTTCAGAGATCTGAAACTGCAAACTCGCAACGACAGACTCGCCTTCCGACTTCATAATGGCCGGGCAATCTGTGAGGTAGTATTCGCCCTGCTCGTTATTTGTGCTGAGCTTCGTCAACGAATCCAATAGTTTTTGGCAATCGAATGCAAAGCAGCCGGTGTTGATTTCGGTGATTTCCTGCTCGGTGGGGGAGGCATCCTTTTGTTCGACGATGCGAAGGAAACCGCCGGTGTCGTCTCGCACAATCCGGCCGAGACCGTAATTCGCCTCGGTGTCAGCTGTGCCGATGACACACGCCGCCTGTTTCTCCGCCTGGACTTCGAGAAGTCCTTTCAAGGAGGAACTTTGAAGCAAGGGTGTGTCGCCGGCGAGGACCAAAACGGAGCCCGTATGGTCCACCAAACTTTCCCGACACATCATCACCGCGTGCCCGGTGCCTTTTTGATCGGTCTGCAACGCGAACTCGACGTCCTCATGGTGCGACAACGCTGCCTTCACCTCATCGGCTTTATGCCCCACGACGACAACGACTCGCTCCACACCCGCGCCACGCGCTGCGTCCAGCACGTACTCGATCATCGGACGACCGAAAATCGTATGAAGAACCTTCGGAACCGCGGACTTCATCCGCGTGCTCTTTCCGGCGGCCAAAACTACTGCGACAAGACCAGACATCGTTGCACCACCAATCGGGAAGACGTGAACCAATCCGAATGGTGCTATAGCAAATGTCGACGGAAAGTTGAAGTTCCTATTCGAGATCCCAAGCTTCGATCCAACGCACGCTTTCGATCTTCATGTCAAATTGCGTGGTCAGTCGCTCTTCGAAGTCCGGCATATGAGCGGCACCATAAAAGATGGCGATTTTCTTTGTGCCCTTATCAAGTTCTTCCTGGTAAACCTTGAGGGCGGCTTGATTGCGGTCTTCGACAAGCAAAGTGTTGAGTGTCTCACCGAGCGCGCTCGATGCCGCCGGATCCCCGAGTTGCATCGCCATCATCCGTCGCAACTTCTTGCCACCATCAGGATTGAAGAGCAAGTCCATCAGCGAAATCTGTGGAACGGAGTTTGGGTCCGCAGCTTGTCTGGCGGCCATCCGGTTACTCTCGCGGATCATGTCTCGCAAGATGCCCAGGATCAGAGAAAAGCCGGTATCGCCCCGCTTCTCCATTGCCTTCTTCATGTCCGCCGGGGACATATCCGCGTGCTTGAAGTTCTTTTTGGAGTAGTCCACCACGCGTAATTGCGAATCCAATTTCAGCATGTTTTTGAGCATTTCGACCGGGAACATGTCGCCGCCCTTACGCCCACCTTTCGGAACGCGAGTGCCTTTTTCCGCGACCAACTCGTACAAAACGACATCGTATTTTTCGAACTCTTTGTTCAAAGTTCGGTAGTACGGAGTGTCGCCGACGTGAACGGCTCCGATGAGGTCGAGCACGACGCCATCTTCTCCTGACTTGGGAACGAAACGCACAATGGACGTTTCCAATCCCAAAGGCTCACCGTCGTCGTTGCGTCGAATTCGGATATAGCGAGACTCCGCCGATTCGACCTCATCCGCCGGTTTTTCGTCCGCGGTTTCAGTTTGATCTGTCTCCGTCGCCGCCTCGACGTTCTCGACGACTTCGGTCTCAACGGTCGCGGGAGGAGCCGAGTAACCAACAGCAGGCAGCGTTAATGAAAACGCATACGCAGCGAAAGAGTACAAGAGCCAGCGGGACATTCGGGCGGTCGGCATCGGTCAACTCCGTGGCGGACAACGAGTGTTATTCAATTCTCTATTGTTTGGCCATTTGGTCAGATCCGTCAAGTGGGCGAGTTCAATGCATCTGCATTTTCTGAAATCGCGACATGAGTTTAAGCCGAGTCTCGTGCATTGGATGGGACTGGTCGCTATGATTCCGCTTCCTACTCACAATTGGAAAAGTCGTTCATCGTGTGCACTTCCCCATTTGTCTTGGTCGTTTCGTTTGATCGACTCCCAGTTTCTGCGTTGAGTTGCTACGGGGGTATCTCCGCGGAAACTCCGTATTTGGATCGACTGGCCTCGACGGGTGTGGTGTTCGACGCACATGTGTTGGAGAATCTCGACCCGAACGACTCGAAACATGCGTGGTGGACCGGAAACTACGAGCACCTCACGGCCGATTCTTCATCATCGCCGAACCTGTTCGATTTTCTCGCCACGAACGGCGTGGAATACCGGGTGATTTCTTGCGGGCCACATGCGTCTGTTCCTTGGCCGGATCGCGAAGGAATCGAGCGTCATGAGATCGAAGAAGGGGATATTCACGACCACATTTTCCGTAAGGCTTCGGAACAACTCCGAGTTTGGCGGGATGAAGCGAGCAATTTTCCACGACTTTTATGGGTTCACGTCCCCGGATTCGCAGACCCCACAGACATCGCAACATGGGGCCCGTTCCCGCCGGAGAGCGGGCTCGATGAGGAGACAACCAGGACGCTTGAACAACACACTCGAGATGCCCAGACGTGGAGTCAGACGCAAGTCGAGCATTGGCGGGCACTCCAGCGTTACCGTGTCACTCAATGGGATGTGCAAATCGGCAAGCTAGCCGATGAACTGCGTACACTAACCGCGAATGGCACGTTGATCATCACCGCCGCAAACGGCGAGATGCCAATATTTTCATCACTCCTGCCCGAATGCCCAACAGAACAATCCACTTCTCGTGTCCAAACGCCGTTCATAATTGCCGGCAACTCCATTTCCGAGGCGGTTCGTCGCAGCGAACTGACTCAGCCGGTTGATTTCGCACCAACCTTGCTAAAAATATTAACAGATACCCCCAGTCCGAGCGGTTGGCCAGGGCGTAATCTGGGAGAGTTTTTAAGCTCAGACCCGCATGCCAAGTTCCCGTGGGATCGCGAAACGGCCTTTTTTGGTGGATCGGCCGCTGGTCGATTTGGGGTCCGCACATTGAACTTTCACTTGGCGATACAGGCATCGGGCGCTGATTTTTGGGAAGACGATGCCATGCTGTTTCAACTCCCTGATGATCCGCATGGCATCTACAATATTGCTCGCCAACAACCCGAGGTTGTCGAGCAACTCATTCAGGAATATCGCGAATTTCGAATAGCGGTCGAAAAAAACGGGTGAGGTTTGCGTGCAAACCACGTCCCTATGGGAGCAGGCTCTTGGATGAGTCGTTTGTGTGCTGCGCGAGGAACTGGCACCAAACATGCAGGAAGTTCGGACAACTTACTCGAAACAATACACACGCCGAGAATACAGAAGACCCTGAACTCGTCTAAGGATTGATTGCCCTATGACAGACTCACAGACCGGAACATCCGGGTCGCAACCACAGGATGTCGAAAAATCGATCGAGCGGATCAATAGCGCCTACGACGCAATCCGCTCGCAGATGTCACGCGTGATCGTCGGCCAAGAAAAGGTCGTCGAGCAACTGCTGATCGCATTGTTCAGTCGTGGTCACTGTCTACTTGAGGGTGTGCCAGGGCTCGCGAAGACCTTGATGATTAGCACGTTGGCCCGCTCCCTCTCGATGACGTTCGCCCGTATCCAGTTCACCCCAGACCTGATGCCGGCGGATATCACCGGGACCGATGTGCTGCAAGAGAACCGTGAGACGGGTCGTCGAGAATTTCGGTTTATCTCCGGCCCGTTGTTCCACAACGTAGTTCTGGCGGACGAAATCAACCGAACGCCGCCAAAAACGCAAGCGGCATTGCTCGAGGCGATGCAGGAACGACAAGTCACGGTGGGCCAGGCTCGGCATGTGCTGTCCGACCCGTTCTTCGTGCTGGCCACCATGAACCCGATTGAGCAAGAAGGAACTTACGCGTTGCCCGAGGCTCAGCAAGACCGGTTCATGTTCAAGGTCTTGGTGGATTACCCCACCTTCGAGGAAGAGAAGCAAATCGCGAAGCAAACGACGTCGATTCAGTCCGACGACATCGACGTTGTGTTAAGCGGTAAAGACGTGTTGGAACTGCAGAAAATCGTTCGGCAAGTTCCGGTGACGGATCACGTCGTTGAATACGCTCTTGCCTTGGTGCGGCAAACGCGTGTCGGACGGCCAGGTACTCCAGATTTCGTGGAAGAGTGGCTTAGTTGGGGAGCCGGTCCGCGTGCGGTTCAGAATTTGCTTCTTGGGGCAAAGGCTCGCGCGTTACTGAATGGTCGAGGACACGTCTCGACGGGCGACGTCGCTGCTCTTGCGAAACCGGTTCTGCGACACCGCATCGTGGCGAACTTCGCGGCCGAGAGTGAAGGCATTACCCCCGACCGTGTGATCGATCGGTTGATCGAGGAAACACCCTCCAAAGAAGGCGGATTGACCAATGACAGCCGATTACAGAAGATTTTTGCTTCCTGAGGCATTAGCCAGAATTTCGCGGCTGGAAGTTCGGGCTCGGCATATTGTGGAAGGGTTTCTTTCCGGTATGCACCGCAGCCCGTACTTCGGTCAGTCGGTTGAATTTGTACAGCACCGCGAGTACGTCGCGGGTGATGATATCCGCCGGATCGACTGGAAAGTTTGGTCGAAAACGGACAAGTACTACCTCAAATTGTTTGAGGAAGATACGAATCTGCGGACCACGCTCCTTGTTGATCTCAGTGAGTCGATGCAATTCGGCAGCGGCGCGATGAACAAGTACGAATACGGCTGCACGGTCGCCGCTTCGCTGGCCTATCTACTGCTCAAACAGCAAGACGCCGTCAGTTTAATCGCGTTTGACGAAGCCATCCGAACTGTTGTCCCCGCACGAAGTCGCCAGAACCATCTGCACGCCTTACTGACGTCACTCAATGCCGAGAATCCGTCGAAAAAAACGGATATGTATTCCGTGTTGCGATATGTCGCAGAGGAAAAAACGCAGAAAGGTTTGGTCGTCCTCATTTCCGATCTGTTCGCGGATCGGGAGGGTTTGTTCAAAGGACTAAAACTGCTGCGGCATCGCGGGCACGACGTTCTCTTGTTCCACGTACTCGACGATCAGGAACTCGACTTCGAATACGCGGGCACAACGAAATTTGAAGGTCTCGAAGATGCAGGCGAATTGGTGTGTGATCCCCGTTCCTTGCGGGAGGCCTATCAACAAGCATTGCAAAAGTTTTTGGATCAACTTCGGCATCATTGTGCTCGCAGTCTGGTGGATTACCAAATCGTGCGAACCAGCGAACACCTCGATGCGGCGTTGGCTCACTACCTGAATCACCGAATTGGCATGCGGCAGACCGTGCGGAATTAAGCTTTAGGCAAAGGACAAGAGGCCAGAGAAGACAACGAATGCAATGAGTTTTCGAATCCCAAACCTGGCCCCTCGACTCTTGCCCCTCGCCCTTATGAAACAGACATCACGATGACGTCTCTCGCTCAATTTTTTCTGAATCCGACGATCGCCGCCATTGGCGGTCTGTTGGTGCTTTCGCCGATTATCATCCATCTGATCAATCGGGTCCGGTACCGTCGCGTCAAATTTGCGGCCATGGAATTCCTTCTGGAAGCCCAACAACGGAATCGACGCCGACTGCTCATGGAGCAACTTCTGCTGCTTCTGCTTCGCATTTTGATCGTCATGGCATTGGCAGCATTGCTGGGGCGATTGGTTCTGGACGCCCGGATGTCGGTCTTCAGCGGCGATGGTAAGGCCCATCATTTGGTATTGCTCGACGACAGTGCTTCAATGAGAACTCGAGTCGGGAACACCACCGCGTTCGAAGAAGCCAAGAAAGTGATTCGGCAATTGGTCGAAGAAGGATCCCGCCGACCAGGGACGCAGCAATTCTCGATGATTCTGCTATCCGAACTCGACGCACTCTACATCGCTCAGCAAGACGTCGACGGGAATTTGCTCAGTGATTTGGAAGACAAATTAGACTCACTCGAATGCAGTTTTCGTCGGCTCGACATTGAGGAGGGCATCGAAGTCTCCGGCCAGAAATTGAAAAGCGATCGAGCGATTATCAAGCATCTGCATGTCTTGTCCGACTTCCGTTCGAACGATTGGGAAGGGGACCCGTCACTTGGGAAGGCCGTGCAGAGCCTCAGTGATGAAGGCGTGACGGTAAACCTGATTCGTGCAACGGGTGAGTCGGCCGCGAACTTGGGGATCGTGCAACTCGATGCGGATGTGCAAGCTGCCGCGGTGGGAGTTCCGGTACGGTTTACGATCGGCGTGCAAAACTATGGTAATCAGGTCGTGGAAGACGTTCGGTTGTCTCTGAACGTCGATGGTGAAAAACTTCCGCTGGCAGTCGCGTTTGACAAAATCGAAGCAGGCGAAACCGTCACGCAAGTCAAAGACATCACGTTCCAAGAAGGTGGTTTGCACCGAATCCGTGCGGATGTCGATAGCGACTCGCTGTCGGTCGATAACGATCGCTACCTGACCATCAACGTACCGCTGCAGAACAACGTCTTGATCATCAGCAATCACATCGATGGCGAAGCAGAAGATATTCTGCGGTTTGCATTGGCTCCCGACCCAGCCTTGACTGGGATTTCCCCGCGTGTGGAAACACCCGACTTTTTACGCACGAATCCGCTGTCCTCGTTCCGGTCCATTTACATTTTGGATCACGACATGGAACGCTCCAGCGACGTCAAGCCGATCGCTTTGCCAGCAGATACCGTCGAACAACTCGAAGCCTATGTTCGCGACGGCGGCGGCTTGGTATGGGCCAAGGGATTGAACGTCAACTCCACCGGTTTCAACACGATCGTCGGGAAGTGGACGCTCGACAACGAGGGAAACTATGTTCGAGACGCTGAATCGCTATTCCCGGTGCCATTAGCGGATTCGAGTGCCGGACTTGCGCATAACGATCCAACTTCGACATCGCCCGACTTGCTACTCGAGCCTCATCCCATCAGCGAGAACATCGCCGATAGTGAGAGCCAGATGCTCACGGATGTGCGAATCGACGAGTACATCCCTGTCGCTGAAAACTGGGAGCGGGATGACGATGTCCGTTTGGATGGCGTCACGACAATCGGGCGACTCAAGAACGGTGAGCCGATCTTGTTCGAACACCAGTTTGGCCGGGGTCGGGTGGTGACGTTGTTGACGTCTGCCGGTCCTCCATGGACGAATCTCGCCGAGCGGTTGGCCTTCTTACCGCTGATTCAACAAATCCAGAAATACGTGGCCAAACCGGATGAAGTTCTTCGACAGCGGGAAATCGGCGTGCCCATTCGTCTTGATTTCCCAGCGCTCGATTACGATCAGAAAATCGATTTCCTCTTGCCAGGCAGCGGTGAAGGTCGAGCTGTCGAGTACGACATGAAACGCGTCTCACCGACTCCGAGTGAGAAAGATCCGGCGGAAGCGACCGCAGAGGCGGATCCAAACTCCGACCGATTCGTGGCGGAATACCTGGGCACCGATTTGCCAGGTATCTACGGTTATCGGGCTCGTCCACGTTTGCCCAACCTGCCGAAAGACGGTGCTTTCGCCTATAATGTTTCACGCAGGGAAGGTTATACGTCCGTTGCAACAACAGAAGAGCTTCAACAGACGATCGGGGAAACCGACAACGTATTCGTTCGCGAGTACGGCGAAACCGACTACATCAGTCAAGGCGTCGATCCCGGTCGTGAAATGCGGAACTATCTTCTGTATTTGCTCATCGGACTTCTCATCATCGAACAGTCGCTGGCGTATCGTTTAAGTTATCACCCGGAGACCGGCAGCAAACGCTGATCTCCCGATGGAATTGGTATGAGTCACTATTGGATCGCTTCAGCATTCGCAGCCGCCACGGACGAACGCGTCTCCGTGACGACGGAGAAACTGCAATACGATTTGCCCAAGACGTTCGAACACGGGCTGCTCTTAGTCTGCGTTGCTGGTTTGCTGATCGCGTACGTCGTTTGGATGTATCTTCGAGACACCAAACGTCTCTCACCTGTATGGACCGTGTGGCTACTTCTGTTGCGGCTCGCTGTCTTGGTGGGCATCGCGATCATTTATTTGAATCCGCACAACAGTCGGCAAACATTCGCTCACAAGCCTTCGCAAGTGGCGATCCTGCTAGACCGATCGCTCTCGATGCGATTCCCAGCCGACAACTTGGACGATTCGTCCTCACCGGCTCGGCAGCGACAAACGCGAACTGAAGCCGTGGTCGATCTCCTCGCCAACACACCGTTGTTGGATCGACTCTCAAAAACGCACCAAGTGCAATTCTACGTGTTTAGTCGACAGTTGCAGGAAGGCCCGAAAAAACTTGCCGTTCAAGCCAGCCCGGATGACAAGAACACCGATGCCGCGAGCGACAATGAGGGAGCACAACCTGACCGACCGGAGATTTATCGGGAGGGGCAAACCGATCCAACGGACGTCCAAGCTGCCCGGGTTGATTTCTGGAAGAATGTTGTCACCCCCACCGAAACGGATCAAGACACCCGACTCGGAGAATCACTCGTCGAAGTTCTCCGCGAGTTTCGTAACAAGACTGCATCCGGGATCGTTGTGATCTCGGACGGAGCCTCGAATGCAGGCCTTGGTTACACGAGTGCCATCGATGCGGCTCGCGGACCGGATGGCGTCAAAATCTTTACTATTGGAGTCGGTAGTACTGATCCTCAACGCAACGTGACGGTTTCGAGTCTGGAGACTCCAACGTTGGTGCATACCAAAGATTCCTTCGAGATCGCGGCCTACGTTCAAGGCCAAAACTTCGAGGGGGAAAACGTCGAAGTGGTGCTGAAAGCTCAGCGAATGGTCGGCGATCAGGAACTTCCACCGGAAGAACGAGATCGGCAAACGATCACGCTCGGCGAAGACGGCGTCCCGACGAAAGTCATCTTTGATCAACAGTGGGATGAACCACAATCCGTGCGGTATCTTGTTGAAGCTCGACCAACGCAGACTGTCGCGGAACTTAAGGACGACGACAACGAAAAGGACGCAACCGTTACCGTTAGTGAAAAACGGACTCGCGTTTTGCTCGTGGCTGGCGGACCCATGCGGGACTATCGGTTTCTCTCGGGAATGTTGATGCGGCACAAGGGCATCAAAGTCGATGCGTATTTGCAGTCCATCGATCCCGGCACGATCGAAAGTGTCAGTCAAGACGTTGACGAATTACTAACCGATTTCCCTGCCACAATGCAGGAACTCAACGGTGATCCATCTCGTGAAGACGACGAGACTGGCTACGATGTCATTGTGTTCTTCGATCCCGATTGGAAGGAACTTGCAGCGACTCGGCCAGACGCTGTCGAATTGATCGCTCGGTGGGTCAGCGAGTTTTCGGGGGGAGCAATTTTCGTCGCCGGTGATGTCTTCACGCCGGATTTGGCGACCGCCGGTGAAAACTTGGAACCGGTTCAGGCACTTTACCCGGTATTCCTGAGTCCGAGTCTGTTTTTCGATTTGGAACTGAGCAACTCCTCGACGCAATCGTGGCCGATGCTACTCGAGCCAGCCGGCGAATCGGCCGGCTTCCTACAAGTCGCGGATACGCCGCAAGAATCCATCGAACTTTGGAGCACCGATTTCCCGGGTTTCTACCGGTGTTATCCCACCGCCGGTGCGAAGGCGGGTGCAACGGTGTATGCCCACTTCGGCGACTCTCGGATGATGGACGAAAACGGTCGTCCGATCTTGCTGGCTTCGCAAATCTACGGCACCGGTCGCACGATGTATCTCGGCAGTGGTGAAACCTGGCGTCTCAGGGAGATGTCGGTCGATTATCACGAGCGACTGTGGACAAAAATGATTCGCGAAGTCGGCCAAGGTCGCCGGAGTCGCGGAAGTTCCCCCGTCACACTGTTGCCCGAGAAGCGGGAAGTCATGCTTGGTGAGACCGTAGTCGTGCGTGCCATTCTTCTCGATAATCGTAGTGGCGACTTAGTCCCTTCGACGGCGGAGTCTGTCACGTTACGGCTCATTGCCCCGAATGGAGAAGAAGTCTTTCCGGAACCGGTACTATTTGCGAGCGACGCACAACCCGGCGAATTCGTCGGAGATTTCCGTGCGATCATGCCTGGTCGGTACACGCTGAAACTGCCGGTTCCCGGAACGGAAGATAAAGTTCGCGAGGAAACAGTCGAGGTGGTGTTCCCGGGTCTGGAGGACATCAATCCTGAACAGAACGTCCGGCTGCTGACGGAAGTCGCTCGGCAAACAGGCGGTCAGTACATGGCGATTTCCGATGCGGTCGAGCAATTGCCGTCGCTGTTGCCCGATCAATCTCGTACTGTCCCGAGACATCAACGTATTGAAACATTGTGGGATCGGAAGTGGGTTCTTTACTTGCTCGTCGGGCTGTTGTCCGTCGAATGGCTCACTCGAAAGTTGCTCCGGTTGGCATAACGAATTCATCACGTCTACCAGATTGAACCAATCGCCGAACCATGTCTTCACCAGAATCAAATTACAAGTCGTCGACTTCTTCTGTTCCGTCCGAGATTCAGTCAGTTCTCGGACGGCTGCGGAAACGGATTCGCCTGTACGTGTTTTTGGAAGGCGTAGCTTGGGTCCTTGTGGTCATTGGGGTCGTTTTTTGGATCACCCTTGGCTTGAACTGGGGGTATTTCAAGCTGAGCCGGTTGGAACTTCCTCGGTGGTTCCGGATCGCGTTGGACATGGCCGCGGTGTTGTCGATCGTTGCGGTGTTGCTGGCGCTGCTCGCCTGGCGACTCTTCCGCCAACTTCGCACGAAAGCATTAGCGCTCGTCTTGGAACGTCGTTTCCCGAACCTGGATGACCGTCTCATCACAGCGGTCGAAACTCCCGACCGGCCGGAGAACTACGAGACGGAACTCACGCTCGCATTGCGTCAGCGAACCGTTGACGAAGCCCGCCGCGAAACCGAACGGCTCCCATTACAAGACGTCTTCCAAGGACGCCCCTTGGGGTTAGCAGCCACATTGGCCATACTCGTGTTGGCCTCGGTCATCACGTTCGGTGTGCTCAATTCTGAAGCGGTCGGATACTGGTACCGGGCGTTCGTGGGGTTGGATGAAGAGTACTGGGATCGCGACACACTGCTAGTTCCGCGTGTGTTCAGCGCTGCGATCAACGACGTCCGTGAGTTCGGGGAGGAACGCGTTTACAAACACCCTCGCGGAGCAGATTTTACTCTCTCCGTGATCGTCCCCGAAGAAGATAAAACCACGGGCAAAAAATGGTTAGTCCCGGAGGAGGTCTTCTGGGATTACGAACTCGACGGCGGACGCGGCGGTGCGGAAATCTTGATGAACCCGGTACGTGGTTCCGATCGGGAGTTTCGTCAAACGGTCAGCAATTTGCTCGACGGCATGTCATTCACCGTGTTCGGCGGAGACTATCGCAGTCGTCTCCGGTACCGAGTATTGGTTGTCGATCCTCCCACCATTGATGAAGTCCGGTTGGAACGCCGATTTCCCGATTACACGCGATTGAACTACACCGGTCCGCCGAAAGACGAAGACGAACGCAAGCAACGCGAGTTGCAAGAACTCGTGCGGGGCACTTCGGTGTCGTTGCCGATGGAAACCCAACTCGTCATGCACGCGACCGCGAACAAACCGCTCCTCGGACTGCGAATCGAGACCGATCAATTCTTCCTGACTGTGCGTGCCGATGAAACAGACGCAAAAGGCGAAGTGATCAAACCAGGATCAGCGAAACTGTCCTTGATTTCGCAAGATGGTCTTCCCTACGTGGAGCTGCCGTTCGCGAAAGGGTTCGCTCAGAAAGTGCTGTTAGCCGGTTCGGATAAACTTCACTTGCCATTGGCGCTAAATGCCAATGCGGATCAACTTTTATCGCCTCCGCTGTCCGCTCCAATTCTCTCCGGTGGTTTGGCGGGAGCGATGTCATCCGCGTCCTGGGCCAGGGCGACGGCGAATTGGGCATCCGAATCGCTTGCGGCGGTTCCGTTATCGGCGAACACACTATTGCGGGTGTATCTGGAAGACACCGATGGAATCGTCAGCTTGGATCCGTCGCGGTTGACGATCAATGGCATCGCCGATCAGCCGCCAGAAATCGAAGCTAAGTATCGGGGAATCGGGGAGTTCATCACGGCGAAGGCCAGCATTCCGGTCACCGGGGAAATCCGAGACGACTATGGTGTCTCCGCGGCTCGCTTCGAGTACCGCGTCGCGACGGCCGAAGGACAATTTCTCACCGGTCCCGGCTGGCAAGTTCGCGAATTCGAAAACCCACCCGGCGGTATGGAATCAACGTTCACGTTCCAAACGGAAGATCAACCGGCCATCCGATTCGATGTATCCAAAGTCTTAATCAACGATGACACTGGTCCGCGTCCGTTGCGAATCGGCGATGTGTTGCACCTTTCGATTTACGCGGAAGACGGCGACGATATCAACGGCCCGCACGGAACTCGTGGTCAACCAAAACCCGAATATGTGTTCCGTGTGGTAAGCCAAGAAGAACTGCTCACGATTCTCTACCAAAAAGAACTCGGGCTGCTCGCGCGATTCGAGCAAGTCATCGATGAGGTGGGCGGCACCGATGCCAACAAACCGGCCACTGGCGTGTTGGCGGAACTCCAAACCGCGGCCGGCCTCGCCAACGAGATCGCATCCGATTCCGCAGCCGACAGTGAATCGGTGCGAGAGAAACGGTTGGAGCTGACATCAATCGCAACGCGATCACTGCAGAAGATCAGTAAAGACGCCAGCGATACCCGTAGCATTCAGCAAGACTTCGAGGAGATCCTCGAAGAACTTGGTAACAACGGGATTGCCAATCCCAAGATGGTGCAGTCGTTGCGCGAGTTGATCATCGAACCGCTGGACCGAATCAGCGAACGCCGATTTCCTGCGGTCGATCAAGCTCTTCTCAAGTTCAAAGACATTCAGCAAGAGCAGGCCGATTCGCGAACCGCGATCGCTGACAGCATCAGTGAAACCCAGGTGTTGTTGCGAGATTTGCGGGCGGTACTGAAGGAAATGCGAGAACTCGCCAGCTATCAAGAACTGGTCGGCAACCTTCAACAAATGATTGAAGCCACCAAGAAGGCGAAGGAACTCGCCGAGGAACAACAGGTGGACGAATTGAACAAAGTCTTGGAACTGTTGGACTAGCCGATTCGTCACATTGGTTAATTAGGAAACGTCACCGCGACCTTCGGAGTACAACCATGACATTATCCCAACAGCGAACCCGCATGTGGCAAGCCGGCCTGTTTGCCACCGTCGTGTTGGTCTGTGGTTTGTGGACGTCGGCCTGGTCGCAAGACGACAACGCTGCCGACGCGGCGGCGGAGAAAGCCGCAGCAGATGCGTCAGCCCTGGAAGAACAACGCTCCGTTGCCGCTCGTTATCGCCAGTTCGACAAGACACTCGTCAAGATGTCGGAATACCTGCGTCGCACCGATCCCGATCGGGCGGAACTGCTGATTCGCGCGATCAAGATGAGTCGTGAACAACGCATCTCGGACCAAATGGGTTCGATTGTCGATCTGCTCGAAGGCGAGCAGTTCGGCCCAGCCATCGAACGACAGGATTCCGTGCTGAGTGAAATGCAGGCGTTGTTAAAGCTGCTCACCAGCGAAAATCGCAGCGAAGAAATCAAAGCTGAGCAAGAACGCATCAAGGATTTGCTCAAAGATTTGAAGGTCATCGCGGACAAAGAATTTCACATTCGCAGCCAAACTGAACGTGGCGAAGACGCGGAACGGTTGGCCGAGGCCCAAGGCAAGATCGCGAAACAAACGCAAGAGTTGATCGACAAAATCGATCAACAAGACGCCGAGAAGAATGCCGAACAGAACGGCAATCAAGGCGAGAACAAACCGGGCGAGGGGAAACCAGGTGAAGGGAAACCCGGCGACAAAAAGCCTGGTGAAAATGATCCAGACAAAAAGCCTGGCGAACAAAAACCGGGAGACCAGAAACCCGGTGAGCAAAAACCAGGCGAAGGTAAACCGGGGGAACAAAAACCCGGAGAACAAAAACCCGGCGAACAGAAACCGGGTGAGCAGAAGCCAGGGGAACAGAAACCCGGTGAGGGAAAACCAGGCGAGGGCAAGCCAGGGCAGGGTAAACCGAAACCCGGTCAACAAGGCAAACCCGGCGAACAAAAACCTGGGGAACAGAAGCCAGGTGAAAACTCCGACAATGAGTCCCAACCGGGCGAAGACCAACCGCAAGACAACCGAACTCCCGGTCGTGAAGAAATCGAGCAAGCACGGGACGCGATGGAACGTGCGATCGAAGAACTCAAAAAGAAGAATCGGGACGGTGCATCGAAGGAGCAAGACGAAGCCCTCAAAAAGCTGATCGAAGCCAAAGAGAAGCTCGAGGAAATTCTTCGCCAACTGCGAGAAGAAGAACGCGAGATGCTTTTGGCGGCATTGGAAGCCCGTTTCTTACGGATGCTCGCGATGCAAAAGTTGGTCTACCAGGGCACCGTGGGGTTGGGCTCCGTCACCGAATGGGACGAAAATCGTCATGGGGCGGAAGCAACCCGTCTAGGCAGCGACGAAAACGATATCGCACTCGAAGCGGCGAAAGCGTTGGAATTGCTCAAACAGGAAGGCTCATCGGTCGCCTTTCCTGAAGCCGTCGAACAACTCCGCGAGGACATGTTGAACGTGACTCGCCGACTCAACGAGTCCAAGGTTGGCGAACTCACCCAAGCCATCGAGAAAGACATCATCGAGGCACTCGGCGAGGTGCTTGAAGCGCTCAAGAAAGAGATGGAAAAACTCAAAGAACAGAAGAAACAGCAACAAAAGCAGCAAGGACAACCATCTGATCCGCCATTGGTCGATCAGTTGGCGGAATTGAAGATGCTGCGTTCGCTGCAACTTCGGATCAACCGGATGACACGTCGGCTCAGTCGTATGGTCGCGGCTCCGGACGGCGAGTTGGCGGATGATCCCGATATCGTCGACCAACTTCAACAACTATCCCGACGACAACGCCGGATTCAGGAAGCGACCTACAATCTCGCGACCGGCCGCAACAAGTAAACCCGCTGATGACTCGTGTCGGTCTGGTCAGATCGACACGTCGCTCGATAGAATGTCGTGCGTGAATTTGGAAACGGACTTCCTGACCAGGAACGAGCAACATGACTTCACTCATTTACGCGGCCGTATTATCGCTTGGCTTGGCGGCTTCGCCCGTTGAAATCACCCTTCTGAGTGGCGAGTCTTTCGAAGGCGAAATGCAATCGCTCGATGCGACGAACATCGTGCTCGATGTAGCCGGCCAGGAAAAAGTCATCCCGTTGAAAGGCGTAATGACGGTCCGCCCGAAAACCGAGGTGCCCGACTCCATCTCCATGCCAGAGGAACTTGCGATTCGCTTGACCGACGGCAGCTCCTTTTCCGCCTCGAACTATGAAACCTCGGGAAAACAGGCCACCGTCGAATCTTCCGAACTTGGGAAATTAGAGCTCAATTTGCCGTCAGTCAGTACCGTGCGTTTCGGAGCGTTGGATTCGAAAGTCGGTGCGGCTTGGCAGGAGTTGCAAAGCCGGGGACCGGATCGTGATCTGCTGATCATCCGCAAAGGCGACAAACTCGACTTCGTCCAAGGTGTCGTCAGCGAAGTGACCGATGCTCAAGTGAAATTCCTGCTGGGTAGTCGTTCGGTGCCGTTGCCTCGGGAACGCGTGTTCGGAATCGTCTACGCCAATCGCGAGGTGCCGGAAACCGCTGCCTTTTGCGATGTCATTCTGACGGGTGACGCCAGGTTCCAGGTGCAATCACTGGTTTCGCAGGACGGCCAACTGACGGGCAAACTGCTCGGCGGATCGGATTTTTCGATTCCGTGGGAGTCCGTCAAAACACTCGATTTTAGTCTCGGAAAGATTCGTTACCTCGCAGATATGGAGCCCCGAAAAGTCGAGTACACGCCTTACTTCGATCGAATGTTCGAAATTCGTCGCAATCGGAACTTCGACGGCAACCCGCTGAAGCTCGGTGGCAAAGTTTATGAACGCGGGTTATGGATTCATTCAGAAACCCGACTGACCTATCGTCTTGGCGGTGACTATACCCAATTCAAAGCGGTGATGGGAATCGACGAGGAAGTCGCGCGGCGGGGGATCGGAAATGTCGAGGTGATCATCAGTGGAGACGGAAAAGAGTTGTTAAACCAGATTGTCACTGGTCTCGACGAACCGGTTGCTGTCGAACTCGATGTCACCAACGTAGTGAATTTCGAGATTTTCGTTGGCTTCAACGATAAAGCCGGCAACTATGACATGGGTGACTGGCTCGATTTGGCAGAGGCTCGTGTCATCAAGTAACAACCACTCGCCATGCCTGCGACGGAAATGGAGCAGGGGAGGATTGCAATTGTGAAGCGACTCGGTTCGTTTATCTTTCTCATGTCGGCCAGCATTCTTGGATGCTTTCCGCTGAATTCCTACGCAGTCGATCAGTCGGTACTCGACGCCCAACAACGCCGGATCGACGTCATCGAACGCGTTTCCAAAACGGTTGTCGCAATCTTCGGTGCGAGTGGTGGCGGCGGGGGATCGGGTGTGCTGATTTCCCCCGATGGTTACGCACTCACGAACTTCCACGTCACCAGTGGTGCTGGCGATTTCATGAAGTGTGGCCTGAACGACGGCCGACTATACGATGCGGTGATCGTCGGCATTGATCCGACCGGTGACGTTGCTCTCATCAAACTCCTCGGTCGAGACGACTTTCCTGCGGCCACGCTCGGCGACAGCGACACCGTTCAGGTGGGTGATTGGGCTTACGCAATGGGCAACCCGTTTCTGCTCGCCACCGACTTCCGACCGACCATTACCTACGGGATCGTCAGTGGAGTGCATCGCTATCAGGAACCAGCAAGTAACAACTTTCTTGAGTACACCGACTGCATCCAAGTCGATTCGTCGATCAACCCCGGGAACTCCGGTGGTCCGTTGTTTAGCGACGACGGTCAAGTGATCGGAATCAACGGTCGCGGTTCGTTCGAAAAACGCGGGCGGGTGAATTCGGGCGCGGGTTACGCAATTTCGATCAACCAGATCAAGCATTTCTTGGAACACCTCAAGAGCGGCCGAATCGTCGACCACGCGACACTAGGAGCCACGGTCACAACGCGAACAGACGGCTCGGTGATGGTGGCTGACATCTTAGAAGACTCGGAAGCCTACAAGCTCGGTCTCCGGTCTGGTGACGAGTTGATTTCCTTTGCGGGTCGTCCGATCCGAAGTGTGAATCAGTTCAAGAACGTTCTGGGGATTTACCCGAAGGGTTGGAAACTCCCCCTAACATTCCGACAAGACGAAAAGCGTCGGACGATCCATCCTCGGTTGCGAGCGTTGCACCGGGCTTCGGAGATGGTCTTTGATAAAAAGCCCGTCGAACCGCCGCAACAACCAGATGGCCCAAAACCGGACGGACCGAAAGAAGATCCGAAAAACCCGGAAAAACCAGAAATGCCTCAGATCCCTGGGCATGAGAAACCTAAGCCGCCCGCAGAGTATGCCCACATGTTGGTCAAGAAAACCGGGTTTGCGAACTATTACTTCAACGAGCAAGAACAAGAACGGCTGCTGAAGTCACTGAGAGCCACCGGTGACTTTTCCAGCCTTGCTGGCCCATGGACAATGTCTGGTAAGACCGGTGACGGCCAGGAATTCAAGGTGGTGGTTGAAGACCAATCGGTGGAATTGCAGCAAGGTGGTGAAAAGTTTGTGCAGAAACTAGGGTTGGATGCTTCACCGTCCGATCAGCCCCCCGGAAGTGGTGGCTTGCTGACAGGGTTGGCGGCATACCGACTGTTGCTCACCGGCGGAAAAAAACCGTTCAGCGACACCTATTACCTAGGAGCCGAGCCACTCGACGGTAACGGCCCTCGCGTGGATGTGCTGGTTTCTAAATGGATCACGACAGACATTCGCTGGTACTTTGATCAACAGGATGGCCGTCTATTGGGCTTCGACACGTTTCTGTCCGAAGATTCGCTTCCGTGTGAAGTGCGAATTCCGGAACTCCGTGATGTCGACGGAAGGCAGTTTCCGACGGGTTTCGAAGTCCGTCATGGGGGTGAAGTGGTGACGACCTACGAGGTCTCGAATGTCGATCTAGCGACGACCGGGAGTGAGAAATGAAGCGATTGAGAATTGCACTCCTACTCATGTTGTGCTGCTTCGGTCGGGAAGCAGACGTCGCTGCAATGTCGACGCGGGAAACGATCGAGTATACATTACCTCGCGTCGTGAAATTGTTCGGCGCGGGCGGTTTGCGTGGGTTGGCCGGTTACGGGACGGGGTTTCTCGTATCGAAAGATGGTCATATCGCGACGGCGTGGAGCCACATCTTGGATGCGGACCGCGTGACTGTCGTACTGAACGATGGTCGGCGATACGAAGCCAAACTCGTGGGGGCCGAGCCTCAACTCGATATTGCCGTGATCAAAATCGAAGATCTCACTGGCGAGCTGCCGTTCTTCGAGATTTCATCCGCCAAGTCCGTCGCGGTCGGGCAGCGGGTGTTGGCGTTCAGCAATATGTTCAACGTAGCCGCGGGCGACGAACCGGTCTCGGTCCTGCATGGTGTGGTATCTGCGAAAACGGATCTTGCGGCCCGTCGCGGAGCCTTCCAAATCCCGTATGACGGCCCCGTGTATATCATGGATGCCATCACGAACAATCCGGGAGCGGCTGGCGGGATCGTGATGACACGGACCGGAGAATTGGTCGGCGTGATCGGCAAGGAAGTTCGGAACTCTCTGAGCAATACGTGGGTCAACTATGCCGTCCCCATTCCCGAACTGACAAAGACGATCGAGGCAATCATCGCCGGCACCTATGTCGAAGATGAGAAACCCGATGAAGATGCCCCCGAACGTTACCGACCACTCGATTTTGGGTTGGTGATGATCCCGGACGTTGTGTTCCGTACCCCCGCGTATATCGAGAATGTTCTGCCTGGCACTGCTGCGGCGGACCAGGGGTTGCAGGCTGATGACTTGGTGTTGTTCGTTAACAACGAGCTTGTACAGTCGGCTCGTGAGTTGAAGCGGGCCTTGGGCGCACTGGAATCCGGTGACCGGTTCGAAATGATTGTCCGCCGAAAAAATCGGTTGATCACCATCCAACTCACTGCACCGAAGAAAACAGATCAATGATTCCACTGCTGGCAGCGAGACAGATTATGGCATCGCTTGGAAATCGTGTTTGCATCCTTGCGTCTTTGGTCGTACTGGGATGTTCGGCCAGTTTTGCCGACGACGTGGAAGAAGCGGAAGAGAAGGCGTTTCGGGAGGCAGCTGCCCTTGCGGAACCGTCGATCGTGCGAATCCAAACGGTGGGCGGTCTTGACCGGGTCGGTCAAATACTGGCTGCAGAGGGTCCCACGACTGGTGTCGTTGTATCCGCGGACGGTTATATCATTACGAGTTCGTTCAACTTCGTGAATCAGCCGACGTCAATCGTCGTGCGACACCCGGACGGACGACCATTGCCGGCCACGGTTGTCGCAACTGATCATTCCAAGATGCTCACGTTGCTCAAAGTAGAAGCTGATGATCTTACCCCTGCGGTCGCCGCACCTGCAGAGGAAGTGCGAGTCGGTCAATGGGCGCTTGCCATGGGACGGACATTCGACGAGCAATTGCCAAGCGTCTCGGTCGGAATCGTTAGTGCACTCGATCGAATCTGGGGCAAGGCGATCCAAACGGATGCCAAAACATCGCCCGTAAACTACGGTGGGCCGTTGGTTGATATCCAGGGGCGAACACTCGGCATCATCGTGCCACTTTCCCCGCAAGGGACCGACGAGGCGGCGGGAGTCGAGTGGTATGACGGCGGCATCGGCTTTGCGATCGCGCTTGCGGATATCCAACGCGTCTTGGACCGAATGAAGAAAGGTGAAGACCTGCATCGCGGACTGCTTGGCGTCAGTTTCCCAGGAGCCTCTGGTCTTCTGGGCGTCGATCCGACAATTGACCGCGTTCGCGTGAACTCGCCGGCCGACAAAGCCGGGATCGAAGCGGGCGACGTCCTGACGAAAGTCGGCGATGTTCCGGTGACAACGCAGTCAGAGATCAAACACGCGATGGGCAAGTATTACGCGGGAGATCGATTGGCGATCGTCGTCAAACGTGGCGAGAAGGAGATTTCCGCCGAAGTGGATCTTGTGGCGGAACTCACGCCTTACGAATCGGGATTCTTAGGAATTCTCCCGACCCGCGAGCCAACAGACGAAGAAGGAGTGGGTATTCGCCATGTCTTTGTAGACAGTCCGGCGGCGAAGTTGGGCCTCAAGAATCGTGATCGAATCGTGGAATTCCAAGGTACGCCAACTCCCAATGCTGCGACACTGCTGGATCTTGTCAGCCGCGTTCAACCGGGTGAGGAAGTCAGCGTTACTTGGTCTCGTGAAGGTCAACAAGAGACTCAGAAAGTCGAATTGTCGGCCATTCCCAGCGAACTTCCGACCGAATTACGAAGCGTGCCGATAGTCCCAGCGGATGATGCGGTCGAACGCCCGGAAGTCGGCCACTTTTCGGGAACGATTCCCGATGGAGAAATGACCTATTGGGCGTATGTGCCCGAAACCTACAATCCCGCGGCAACTTATGGATTGATGGTCTGGATTCACCCGCACGGTGACACGATGGAGGCAGCGGTCCTCAACAAATGGAAAACCATTTGTCAGCAACGAGGCGTGATCATTTTGGCACCGCGGGCGGAAAGTATTTCGCGTTGGACGCTTCCGGAAACAGCGGTCGTGAAGCAGCTTGTCGAGAAGTTCATCGAAGACTACTCGATCGATCGGCAACGTGTCTTCGTTCACACAATGGCTGAGGGTGGTCCGTTTGCACTCCAATTGGTCACGAAAGATCGGGATATTTTCGCCGGATTCAGCGGCATCGGCACGCCCTTGCGTGGAAAACTTCCAGAAAACGATCCTGAGTTTCGCCAACAGTTCCATTTCGTCGTCGGCGCGAACGCCCCGTTGAAGCCTCGCGTCAACGCTTCTGTCGAAGCGCTGCGAAAACTGAAATTCCCCGCCACTCTTCATGAAGTGGAAGGACTCGAAAACGGGACCTACCCGGAGAAGACCACCGCGGAAACACTCGCGGTCTGGGCTGATCTCTTGGATCGGATTTAAACGCCCCGGCCGAAGTTGACCAACAAGACACGCAACGCATTTGTCGCTACACTATGTCCGGCGGCAAATGCGTTTTCGCGTTTATCCGGTCTGGAATGTCGCTCGTTTCTGGACAACTTTTGCAAAAACTCAATGCGTTGGTCAACATGATTCAGTCAGCCGTTACCGTCAGCCTTGTCGAAGAAGCCCGTGGTGGGCCGTTTGTCTTGTGGGATGATCTGTCAGCCGCTTGCGAGTTGGCCGCAAAGCTGGGCTACGACGCCATCGAATTATTCGCCCCCTCTCCGAATGCGGTAGACTCCGGCGAATTGAAAACCTTGCTCGAAACTCATCAGCTGAAACTGGCAGCGGTCGGAACCGGTGCAGGAATGGTGATCGACGGCTTGAGCCTGATTGACACCGATCGTGCTCGCCGAGAAATTGCCATTGAATTCGTGCGTTCGATGATCGAATTCGGTTCCGAGTTCGGTGCTCCCGCGATTATTGGCTCGATGCAAGGCAAATGGGGAAACCGCCTCAGTAAAGATTCAGCGTTGGACCTATTGCGTGATGCGTTAGATCGTCTGGGTGCCGACGCGCAACAGCATGGCACACGCTTAATCTACGAACCCCTCAACCGCTATGAAACGAATCTGATCAACACGGTTGCGGATGGCGTCGCGTTTTTGAAGACGCTGAAATCCGATAATGTGAAACTGCTGGCGGACCTGTTCCATATGAACATCGAGGAAGCCAACATTGCCGATGCTCTGCGTGCCGGCGGAAGTTACATTGGGCACGTTCATTTCGTCGATTCCAATCGTCGTCCGACCGGAAACGGTCACATGAATTTCGAACCCATCGCGGCGGCTTTGAAGGAAATCGGTTACCAGGGATATGCGTCCGCCGAGGCATTTCCGTGGCCAGACCCGAATTCCGCAGCCGAACAGACAATGACCGAATTCAAAAAATGGTTCCGGGACTAATCGATCGTTATGCTAAAACATGAACTGATTCATCCGGAGATCAATGCTGTCCTCGCGAGAGCGGGACATCATTCGAAGATTCTGATTGCCGACGGCAATTACCCGGCGTCTACCAAGCGTGGCCCGAATGCGACGTTGGTCAGTCTCAATTTATCACCGGGAGTTGTCACGGTGTCTCAGACATTGAGAGCGTTGCTTTCGGCAGTGCCGCTCGATGCCGTGAACACGATGGGAATCCCGCCGGACGATCCTTACGCTCATGCCGGTGAACCGCCGGTGTGGGCGGAGTACCGGAATGTCCTTAAGGATGCCGGCTCGTCGTTGTCACTCGAACCCATCGAAAAATGGAGTTTCTACGAAGCCGTTGAGTCTCCTGATCACGTATTGACAATTCAAACAGCAGATCAGTCGCTTTGGGCGAATGTTTTGCTAACCATGGGCTGCCGAGAAGCAACTTGAGGTGTCTACATTGGACAAACTTGCCAACGAATCGGGCAATGAAGCGCGAGAAACTGGCACAGAAGTCACGCAAAAGCAAATTTGCGTTGTCGATTTGGCGTTCGTCTTCGATGGCGCAGTATTTGCAGTTGGTCAGTGGTGACCAACAAACTTACTAGACTAGTTGATTTTGATCGTAGCGGGTTCTGTCCCGTGTCGTTCGAGAAACGATTCTCTCGACCGTCGCAGGATGGAAATTCGCGGTACGTTCTATCGTCTTAGCCGCGTCCTTGCGGCTTTCTCCATTCTGTATCGTGTGTTATGTTCGATGCATACTGTTGCGACGGTTTCTTTGACGAAGTGTTCTCGACAGAAGGGGCGCCCCGTCTGCCTGTTTTGGTCGAGCACCTCAAGGGTCTGAGCCGTGAAGAACTGAGGCTCAGGCAGCGTCGCGCCGAAGCCCTGCTGCTAAACCTTGGAATTACATTCGCCGTCTATGGCGACGACCGGGGCACGGAGAAAGTCTGGCCGGTCGATCTCATTCCGCGAATTATGGATGGCACGGAATGGAGTTCGATCGAAAGAGGTTTGGAACAACGTATCCAAGCGTTGAATCTATTCGTCGGCGATATCTACAACGATAAGAAGATTATCAAAGACGGCGTGCTACCGGAGGAGATCGTTGCCACGGCGAAGACTTACCGCAAAGAATGCGAAGGTTTCACGCCCCCGAAAAATGTTTGGGTCCATGTGACCGGCACCGACCTTGTCCGTGATAAGGATGGGCAGGTTTATGTGCTTGAGGACAATCTCCGCTGTCCGTCTGGCGTCTCGTATGTGTTGGAAAACCGCGAGCTGATGAAACGGACGATGCCCGAAGTCTTCCGGGGAGCATTTGTGGCACCGGTGGAAGATTATCCGGAACGGTTGCTTTCCACTCTGCAAGATACGGCACCCGACGGCGTTGACGAACCGACGGCTGTCGTGCTGACTCCCGGTATTTACAACTCCGCCTACTTCGAACATTCCTTTCTTGCCCAGCAGATGGGCGTGGAGTTGGTTGAAGGACGCGATCTTGTGGTCGAAGACGGCTACGTCTTTATGCGAACTACCCACGGTCTTAAACGTGTGGACGTGATTTATCGACGGATCGATGACGATTTTCTCGATCCCAAGTGTTTCCGAGCCGATTCTGCATTGGGTGTGCCCGGGCTGATGGAAGTCTGTCGCGCGGGGCGTGTGACCTTGGCAAACGCACCGGGAACCGGAGTTGCCGACGATAAAGCGATCTACGCTTATGTGCCGGAAATCATCAAATACTACCTCGGTGAAGACGCCATTCTGAACAATGTGCCGACATATCTCTGCTCCGATCGGCAGCAGCGGCAATATGTGCTGGACCATCTTGAAGAGTTGGTCGTCAAACCGACGAACGAATCCGGCGGTTATGGGATTATGCTGGGGCCGCAAGCATCGAAAAGCGAGCAAGAAACCTGTGCCGACGCAATCCTAGAGAATCCACGCAACTTCATCGCTCAGCCGATGCTGACGTTATCGACCGTGCCGACACTCATCGGTGACCAACTCGAACCACGCCATGTCGACTTGCGACCGTTCATTCTCACCGGCAAAGACACGTATGTGCTTCCAGGCGGATTGACCCGGGTCGCGTTGCGAAAAGGTTCCATGATCGTGAACTCCTCGCAAGGTGGCGGGAGTAAAGACACCTGGGTGATCGGTTCAGCGACTGCAACATCTGCATGGCAAGAAACGGATGACGTGGATAATTCGGATCCGGACCTGCCAAGTCCTTCACAGTCGCAAACGATGGGCGGTATGAGCCAATCACAGAACTAGACGGTCGGTTTGAAACAGAGACATCATCGGTTGTTGGATATTTGATCGGAAGCGTTAACGCATGTTGTGTCGTACTGCCGGAAACATCTATTGGTTGAGTCGCTACATTGAACGTGCCGAGAACGTCGCACGGTTTGTCGATGTCAACCAGACGCTCACGTTGGGATCACAAGGCGAGTTGACTCCCCAATGGGCTCCGCTCGTCTATACAACCGGTGACGATGCCAAGTTCGCCGAGTTGTATTTCGAAGGAAAAAGCCAAGAAGAAGTCGGACAGAGTACCGAGTACTTCACCGAAGAGAACGTCCTGAAGTTTCTCACAATCGACAGACGGAATCCAAATTCGATTTTGTCGTGTCTCACGTTGGCACGGGAAAACGCCCGTGGAGTTCGCGACAATTTGCCGGCCTTGATGTGGGAAGAGATCAACAAATTCTACCTCATGGTTCGAGAAGCAGCGGATCGGCCCCATATGCTTCGGCAACCGTACGATTTTCTCGATGAAGTCAAACGACGCAGCCATTTGATTGGCGGTGTTGGACGTTCCACGATGTCACGCAACGAGGGATGGCATTTCTACAGCATCGGCCGCATGCTCGAACGAGCCGATAAAACCTCGCGGATGTTGGACGTTAAGTATTACATCTTACTCCCCGATCCGAGTGACGTCGGCACGCCACTCGATGTGGTGCAATGGTCGGCATTGCTGGAGTCGACGAGTGCGTTGCAGATGTACCGCAAGCGGTACGGTCGCATTCGCCCTCGGAAGGTCGCTCGGTTTCTGATTTTGGACCGAGAGTTTCCGCGGTCCATGGGCTATTGCCTGATCCGAGCCGAACAATCGATTCACTCGATCACTGGTTCGCCGCAAGGAGTGTACTGCAATTCCGCGGAGCAACTTCTCGGGCGACTTACGGCCGAACTCAGTTACACGAGTGTCGATGATGTGATCGAAAACGGAATGCATCAATTCATCGATGACTTCCAAACGCGACTCAATCAAATTGGCGAAGCAGTGGAGAAGAGCTTCTTCAATGTCGAACCCTAACGAAGCTGATATTCGCGGTTGATCACCATAGTTTCCAGTTCCCTCTGAACGTACGAATTTTTTCGGCCATGCCCATCCACGTTTCGCTCAATCACCGAACCGTCTATCAGTACGACCGGTTGGTTGGATTGTCGCCCCAAGTGATCCGTTTGCGACCTGCTCCCCATTGTCGCACGCCGATCTTGAATTACTCGCTCAAGATCGAACCAAGTGATCATTTCATCAATTGGCAACAGGATCCATTCGGAAACTACCAAGCCCGCCTAGTGTTTCCAAAGAAGACGCGGGAGTTTTCCGTCGAGGTCGACCTGAAAGCCGAAATGGTCGTCATCAACCCTTTCGATTTTTTCGTCGAAGACTACGCCGAGAATTTCCCGTTTCAGTATGAAGAACATCTTCGCGAGGATCTCCGTCCCTTTCTGCGAACCGAGGAAGCCGGCCCGAGATTGCAAGAGTTCTTGACGACGGTAGATCGGTCGAAGCGTCGAACTGCGACTTTCTTGGTCGACCTGAATCAGCAACTTAAAGATCTTATTAGCTATACGATTCGCATGGAACCTGGCGTGCAAACGCCAGAGGAAACACTCACCCTCAAATCCGGTTCCTGTCGCGACACGAGTTGGCTGTTGGTACAGGCGTTGCGGCATTGTGGATTGGCAGCGCGGTTTGTATCGGGCTATTTGATTCAACTCACAGCCGACGAAAAACCGTTGGAAGGACCGGCCGGACCGCCTGCAGACTTCACCGATTTACATGCATGGGCCGAAGTTTTTCTTCCGGGTGCCGGTTGGGTGGGGTTGGACCCGACCTCCGGGTTGTTCACTGGGGAAGGGCACATACCGCTGGCTTGCACACCGGCTCCGAGTTCCGCGGCACCAATTGAAGGTGGAGTCGAACCGTGCGAAACCGAGTTCCACTTTTCGATGGACGTGCAACGGGTTCATGAAGATCCCCGTGTGACGAAACCGTACTCGGACGATGAATGGGCAGAGATTCTGCGGGTTGGCGATGCGGTCGATGAACGACTCAAAGCCGGTGATGTCCGCCTGACAATGGGTGGCGAACCCACATTCGTCTCGATCGACGACATGGAAGCCGATGAATGGAATATCGCCGCGGTCGGTCCGATGAAACGTCAATTGGCCGAAGATTTGATTCGTCGCCTGCGAAGACGTTTCGCGCCCGGCGGAATGCTGCACTACGGTCAAGGGAAGTGGTACCCTGGGGAATCGCTGCCTCGTTGGGCGTTGTCATGCTTCTGGCGAACCGACGGCGAACCGCTTTGGAAGAACGTAAAGTTACTGGCAGACGATGCCGCGCCCAAATCGACGACATCTGCAGATGCGGAAACATTCACTGAGACTCTGGCAGAAAACTTAGGCGTCGATCCCTGTTGGGTGATCTCGGCCTATGAAGACATTTGGGAAACGATTCGTCAAGAGCAACGCGTACCGGTCAATGTCGATCCGTTGAAATCCAATGTCGATGATCCCGAGGAACGACGACGGCTCGCACGTGTTCTGAATAACGAAGTCGGTAAGCCGACCGGATTCGTGTTGCCGTTGCGTCGGCAATGGTGGCAAGCAAAAGCGATTGGCCGTTGGGTGAGCGGTCCGTGGCCGCTACGTTCCAATCGCATGTTTCTGATTCCGGGAGATTCGCCTGTCGGATTGCGGTTACCGTTGGACACGCTCCCGGTTGTGCCCAGCACGGCACCGCCAACGTTTTTCGAGCAAGACCCGTTTGAAGATCGTGAACCGCTGCCGCGACACGAAGATATGTTCCACTCTCGACCGCCGTCCGCGGAAGAGAGAACCGGCGTGGACGGTCCGCGTGTTCAACAACGTTACGGCGAACGAACATTGACCGAGGAGCAGCGAGCCGAACGTCGACAGAAACTGCAACCGAATGCGGTGCCAGAGGGCACAATCCGTACGGCGTTGTGTGTCGAACCGCGTGACGGGCGGCTTCATGTATTTATGCCGCCGACGGAACGGCTGGAAGATTACTTGGAACTTCTGGCTTCTATCGAAGGCACGGCGGAGTCGATGAATCTTCCGTTGGTCATCGAAGGATATTTACCGCCAGAAGATCCCCGC
Organism: Thalassoroseus sp.; assembly: GCF_984380535.1. NCBI lineage: Bacteria > Pseudomonadati > Planctomycetota > Planctomycetia > Planctomycetales > Planctomycetaceae > Thalassoroseus > Thalassoroseus sp. Next base: position 78,775 of record NZ_CFHRBF010000010.1, on the reverse strand, counting down.
ATCAAAGTCATTAAAGTCACACCTGACCCGGGCGTCATCGAAGTCAACGTCCAGCCAGCGCACGACTGGAATGAACTCGTCGAGATTACGACGAACGTCTACGAAGACGCCCGCCAATCTCGACTCGGTACCGAAAAATTTCAACTCGACGGTCGGCACACTGGTACGGGCGGTGGAAATCACCTCGTGCTAGGCGGACGAACGCCGAGTGACAGTCCGTTCCTACGTCGTCCCGATTTGCTGAAAAGTCTACTCGGGTTTTGGAACAATCACCCGGCATTGTCTTATCTGTTTTCCGGCATGTTCATCGGACCAACGAGTCAGGCACCGCGGGTCGATGAAGGTCGTCGCGATTCGATTTACGAGTTGGAACTGGCGTTTCAACAGATTCCTGATCGCTCGTTCGGAGAATGTCCGCCGTGGTTGGTTGACCGTGTCTTTCGGCATTTGCTGACCGACCTGACGGGTAACACACACCGAGCTGAATTCTGTATCGATAAACTCTACTCCCCCGATTCCAGCACCGGACGTCTGGGTTTGCTGGAGTTCCGTGCATTTGAAATGCCGCCGCATGCCCGGATGAGTCTGGTTCAACAACTCCTCGTGCGGGCGTTAGTAGCGAAATTCTGGGAACAACCTTCCTATGAACCGTTGGTTCGATGGGGCACCGCACTTCATGACCGTTTCATGCTGCCACATTTTTTGAAGGATGATTTCGACGATGTCATTCGGGAACTGCGAAACTCGGGATTCGAAATGCGACCAGATTGGTTTGTCACGCACTTTGAATTCCGTTGTCCGGTCTTAGGGCATGTCGAGTACGAGGGCATTCATCTCGAATTGCGTCAGGCCATCGAGCCGTGGTACGTGTTGGGCGAGGAACCCGGGGGTGGCGGAACCGCCCGGTATGTGGACTCTTCGGTCGAACGGTTGCAGGTCAAAGTCACGGGACTGGTGGAATCGCGACATGCGATACTTTGCAACGGTCGACGCGTCCCACTTCATCCAACCGGCTCACCGGGAGAGGCCGTGGCCGGTGTGCGTTATCGGGCGTGGCAACCGCCGAGTTGTCTGCATCCCACGATTCCAGTACACACTCCACTTCGGTTTGACATTGTCGATCTTCGCACGGGACGCTCGTTAGGGGGGTGTCGTTATCATGTCGATCACCCTGGCGGATTGAATCCGTCCACGTTCCCCGTCAACGCGCTCGAAGCAGAAAGTCGGCGGGGCGCCCGGTTCTTCCGCACCGGACACACACCGGGTATAATCACTGTACCTCCGGTAGAACGTACACCGGATTTCCCGCTGACGCTCGATCTTCGCCGAACGGTCTGACCTCCGGTCTCATTGGTGTGAAACGCTCTCGAAGACATGCCCAGCAAAAATCGCAGAGCAAATGAGACCTCGATGAATTCGCCGGTTCTGACAGAACATTCGGCTGTCGGAGACCTTCTGTCTCGTGAATACCGATCCGTAGCGGGCGTCTATGACGAGTTCATGACGGCTAACGCGGAATTGCGTCTCCACTGGGAGCGGTTGTCGGAATCGCTGCAAGAGAAACCGCTGAAAGAGTTGGACCGCCGACAACTGCTGGCAGATCAACTGGTCTACGAGAACGGCGTGACGTTCAATGTGCGTCCCGACTCAGACGACCGAATTCGGCCGTGGACTTTGAACGTCTTGCCGGTGGTTTTTGCCGAGAGTGATTGGTCCGCCCTGAGCGACGGACTCGAGCAACGTGGTCAACTACTACAGTTGATTTTAGCGGACTTGTACGGGCCGCGCTCACTTCTGCATCGTCGGCTCCTTCCGCCGGAAATCGTGTATGCCAACCGAAATTTTCTACGTCCCGCCGTCGGAATGGCCACCGCCGCACGCCCCTGGACGCTTCCGATGTATTCCGCCGATCTCGCGCGGAGTTCTGGTGGCAATTGGTGGGTCATGGCCGATCGAACGGCTTCCGCAATCGGATGTGGGTATGCCTTGGAAAACCGAACGGTTATCTCGCAGACTTGGCCGCAGCTTATTCAAGACTGTCATGTACAACGGTTGGCCTCATTCTTTCGGCAACTTCAAAGCACACTGCTGCGACTCTCGCCGCGAAATCTCGACAATCCCCACGTCGTTTTTCTAAGCCCCGGCCCGAATGACCCCTATTATTTTGAAGATGCGTTTCTCGCAAGATATCTCGGGTACACGTTGGTCGAAGGCGGCGATTTGGCTGTCCGCGACGATAAGGTGTGGCTGAAGACTCTTGGCGGCCTGATGCCGGTTGATGTGATTTTTCGTCGAGTCTTCGAGCGGCAACTCGATCCATTGGAACTCGACGGGACGTCAACGATCGGCATTCCGGGACTTCTCCAGTGTGTCCGAAAAGGCACCGTCTCGATTGTCAATCCGATCGGCAGCGAATTGGTCGAGTCGCCGGTCTTCATGGCATTTCTACCGCAGTTGTGCCGAGAGTTGCTTGGCGAAGAACTCAAGCTCCCATCAATCGCAACTTGGTGGTGTAATGGCGTGAAAGAACGCCAATACGTGCTCGATCATTTCGATAATCTTGTCATCAAGCCGGCATTCGATCCGAGCGGCGGAGAGGAAATCATTGTCAACCGGCTTTCCGAGACCGAGAAGTCACAACTCCGCGATCGCATCAAGAAAAGCCCGGCCAAGTTCGTCGCTCAGGAGACTATTGTCCGATCGACGGCTCCCACATGGCGGGACGGCCAACTCGCCAAAGGACACATCGCGTTGCGGACTTTCGGTGTGCGGACGGAGGACTCCTTTTCCGTCATGCCTGGCGGGCTTATTCGTGTATCGTCCACACCCGACCCGATCGAACTTTCGATCGCAGCAGGAGATGAAAGCAAAGACGCTTGGGTTTTGTCGGATCATTCCGTGCCCCACGTTTCCCTACTGCCCCAACTCGACACGGAGATCCCGCTTGAACGTATCGGTGCGGCGTTGCCGAGTCGCGTTGCCGACAATCTGTACTGGCTCGGTCGGCACCTCGAACAGGTCGACAGTTCCGCGCGAATCGTTCGATTTCTTGTCGACCGGCTGACAGTGGAAGCCAGTGTGGAAAACGACATCGAAATTTCGGCCTGGGTCCGAGTCTTAGCAACACGTGGACTCATCGAACCCGGATATGCCGTCGAAGAGCTTAGCCACACGTTGCCGGCTCTGCAGAAGGTTTTGCTCAATGCCGTCTACGAGGACGAAGAACGCATGAGCCTCCGACAGACGGTCCGGGGGACGTTACGGTTGGCGTCACTGGTTCGGGATCGTGTTTCTCTCGATACATGGCGAATGGTGAACCGCATGGAACATCATTTTCGTCGTGTCCCGACTGATTCCGATCGTGACTTGGGCGATGTGCTAAGCCATCTCAATCAATTGGTGTTCGACATTGCATCGTGTTACGGTCTGGCGACCGACAGCATGACCCGTGGCCAAGCCTGGCGGTTTCTGGACATCGGGCGGCGGATCGAACGCGGTTTGCAAATGGTGACCCTCCTGCGAGAAACGCTTGCTCACCACACCGAAGAATTCGTTCCCTTGCTGCAATCGGTGTTGGATGTCGCAGACAGTTCCGTGACGTATCGGACACGTTACCTGTCGCGAATCCGTCGCGTGCCGGTGCTCGATTTGCTCATGACGGACGAGACCAACCCGCGTAGTTTGGGCTTTCAGCTGATGATGCTCGAAGAACACGTCGACCACCTTCCGAAAGATCGGAAACAGGCGACGCGAACGGCGGAGCAAAAATCAGTGCTTTCCGCTTTGCATCACATCCGTATGGCCGACGTCCACGAGTTGGGCGAATCGAAGGATGGTCAGGCTCGTTCACTGAACCAACTGCTCTTGCGAGTCGAACATGAGCTGATGACGCTGTCGACACTGCTCACTCGGCGGTACCTGGTGCACTCCGGTCCGCCACGTCATCTGCAGGAATTCGTGGGCCCTGTGTCTTAAGTCGTCAGTCATCTTCGGAAAGCCGTACGGTGCTATATCAAATCACTCATATCACGCGTTATTCGTATCCGCAGTCGGTGTCGGTCTGCCATAACGAAGCGTGCCTGACTCCACGAACCTCGCCGGTACAAACGTGCGAATCGAGTCGGCTGCGTGTTTATCCGCCCCCGGCGACGATGAGCGAGCGTATCGATTTCTTCGGCAATCAAATTCATCATTTTTCATTTCATGATGGTTTCCAAGAATTGACCGTGCGAGCACAAAGTCGAGTGCGTGTCATGCGACCGGCCGCCCAGACGCCGATTCCGTCACCAACTTGGGAAGCGGTGGTGCGTAAAGTTGCGGCGGCGGAGTCCCCGGAAGCTTTGGAGGCTTACCAATTCGTGTTCGAGTCGCCCCGTGTTTCTAAGGCCCACAAGTTTCGGGAATATGGAGCCAAAACGTTCACACCAAATCGTCCGCTATGGGACGGATTGCGGGAATTGACCAGCCGCGTTTTCGAAGAGTTCACCTTCGATACCAAAGCGACCCACGTGAGTACTACAGTCGATGAAGTCTTCGAAAGTCGTCGTGGTGTGTGCCAAGATTTTGCTCACGTCATGCTGGCTATTCTACGTTCGTTAGGACTTCCGGCTCGCTATGTGAGCGGGTATCTGCGTACCGCTCCTCCTCCGGGAGAACAACGGCTTGTGGGTGCGGACGTTTCGCACGCATGGGTCTCCGTGTGGTGTGGCCAGGAATTGGCGTGGGTCGATGCAGACCCGACCAATGATGTGTTTGTCGGAAACGATCACGTCACAATCGCTTACGGTCGCGACTACAGCGATATCACGCCCGTCAAAGGTGTCTACATTGGCGGTGGGCCACATACCTTGAAGGTCTCTGTCGATGTTGAGCCGTTGTGGAACGTCGGGTCCTGACGGTCGGTCCACGATTCTCATGCTTCTAAGCCGCCGGCCATGCATTTTCGTGTCGTAGATCGACACGGTCGATGATCGACCAGCCCGAACGAAACTCGGTCAAACATCCTGTGCCGTACCAAAGCGAGACGCTGAATCATTCGCCGTAAGCCGTTACTGTGAAACCGGTAACGCTAAAAGCACATTCACGCATCAAGGGTTTGGCGCGGGATTCGCTACTGGTGGCCTTGACTACATGCCAACAAGCTGAGTTCGCTGAGTGCCCTATGCACTTTCGAGCCGTTTCCGACCTGAGTCGGCACCAGGAGCCATAGATATGCAAACCGATTTCGCGTACGAATGCCCAGTCTGTCACCACGAAATTACCGTAGCCGATAACGTCATTGGAACCGTGGTCGACTGCCCCAGTTGCGATAGCCCCATTCAAATTGAAGTTCCGGTAGCCCACCAAGTCGACCATGTGCCGACTCCAGAGGCACCGCGAGTCGACTATTCAGAACGCGAAGAAAACGTGCTTCGAGAACTTCACCCGGCGATGTTTCGTCGACACCCGATCCGCTACATATTCTACGCTGCGATCGTTGTCGTCGGGACGCTTGGGATTGTGAATACGACGTTATTCAACGGAGATTTGATTGCGGCTGGTGGCTGGCTAACTTTCACTCACTGGTTCCAATGGGTGATCAGTTTGGCCATCACGTTGGCGGGGTTAGTGTTGTTCCTGAAATGGTGGTTGGAGGTTCGTTATACGACTCTGATCGTAACCAGCAAGCGAACCATCATGCGGAAAGGCATCGTCTCACGAGAAACCTCGGAAGTTCAGCATGACGATGTGAGGAACATCCAAGTCGACCAAAATATGTACGAACGCCTCGCCGGTGTCGGGGACTTGGCAATTTCAAGTTCCGGTCAAGATGATTTGGAAATCATGTGTCGTGGGATCGTTCATCCAGAGGAAGTCGCGGAAGTGATCCGCGATCTGCAGTAGGACGTGCAACGACTGCGACTGTTTGATACCTTCATCAGGAAACCGGAGGCTGGGCTTCTTGTTTCCTGATTTTCATTCAACTGTCTCGTCAGAATGCGATTTTCAACAATGCGAAAGAAGGTCTTGTTTGTCGTCATCGACGCCTTGAGTTCGAACATTGTCGAAGATGCTTGGCGAGACAATCGGTTGCCAAACCTCCGGAGGCTTGCGGAAGTCGGCTGGCATCGGCAGTCGATTTCGATTTTTCCGTCGATCACACCTGCGGCCACGGCAAGCCTCATCACAGGCAAGTATCCGAGCGAACATCAGATATCCGGTGCGTACTGGTACGACCGCGAGGCGGAACAGATCAATTACTTCGGTTCCGATATCGAAGCGATTTGGCAGGAAGGAATGGCGACATACCTCCGAGACTTCCAGTTCCGTCTCAACCACGAGCATCTCAAGTCGCTAACTCTCTATCAGCAAGTCGAACGCAAAGGCCTGACGGCAGCTTGCTTAAATTACATGTGGTTCCACGGCGACGTTGCGCACGAGTTCGCCACGCCATTTCTGTTTAATCTCGTCCCAGGATTGAAACCGGAAGATCGGATTGCGGGACCGACGATTTGTTATCTCGGGGATTTTGTCCAATCACCGATTCCGAACACGGATCGCAAATTGACGGGGCCAAGTGGCCCGCTGCATAAGTTCGGCATGGGCGATGAGACCACCGGGGAATTTCTGCTCCAACTTTGCGAGATTGGTCTACCAGACTTTACGTTGGCCTATTTCCCGGAGAATGATTTCAAGAGTCACACCATCGGTCCTGCGGAGGCCGTGTACACCGTAGAAAGCGTCGACGAATTGGTCGGGCAGGTCTTCGCTCAGTACGGTGACATGGAGAAAATGCTTGAAGAAGTTGCTGTCGTAGTGACCGGCGACCACTCACAGTCCACGCTGTCAACCGATGGAGCGGGAATCGACCTCGATGACGTCCTCAAAGACTTCTCGCTCGTGCGGGCCGGCGGAAGTTGGCAGTCTCATGAAGATCTGATGGTGTGCACGAATCTTCGCGCTGCCCAGATTTACTTTCGTCAACCTCACCATGACGATGACATCCACCTCGCCCAAGTTGTCCGTTCGCTGAAGCAGTGTCCCAAAATCGATCAAATTTTATGGCGAACGTCGCAGAACGATGGATGGGTTTATCATGTTCACAGCCCGCAGTGCGATCCACTTGTTTTCTCACCGGACCCGTCGCTGTTCCAGGAATCCGGACAGGACGAGCGTGGTAGCGAGTGGAGTTGGGAAGGCGACCTCACCGCCGTTGATGGGATGGTCCGTGAGGATGGTCTTCTTGGGTTCCGCGACTATCCCAACGCATTCGAACGAATCGCCGGAGCATTTTTCGAGCAGACCGGCGATGTGTGGGTGACCGCCAGCCCGGGGTGGGAATTCACGGTGCCCGGCGTCAAGCCACATGCCGGTGGTTCCCATGGAACCCTTCACGCCGGTGATTCGACCTCACCGCTGATCGTTGCCGGTGCTCCGGCTGACTTTGAATTTCCAGAATTACCCCGGTCGGTGGATGTCGCTGGGATCTGTCGAAAACTTCTGCAAATCGAATGCGAGTAAACACCGAGTCGCGAATGTTGAGCGACGTTATTCGGCACGTGCGGAATCGAGAATCTGACGGACTTTCTCCATCAAAGCCGGTCCGTCGATCGGCTTGGCAAGATAGTCGTCGCAACCGGCTTCCAGACACTTCTCGCGATCGCCCTTCATGGCACTGGCAGTCAATGCGATAATCGGTTGGCGAAAGCCCTGTGACCGTAACTCGCGGACGGCGTCGTAACCTGAGAGCACAGGCATTTGCATGTCCATCAGGACCGCATCGAAGCCGCGATTCTCACTCATAGCGACTGTAATTTTCTCAATCGCTTCGCGACCGTTCGCCGCTATCACCGATTCGAAACCGGCTTTTTTCAGGAAGTGTTCGACGACACGCCAGACATCCCGTCGATCGTCGGCGACGAGGATTCTGCTCATCGCCTGACTTTCGTTGATCGTTGGTGCTGGCGTTGGTTGTTCCCGAGGTGGAGCGACTTCGGTGGGAATATGATCAATGGTCTCACCTTCTCCCACACACGAGGCAGGCAAGACCAGCGTAAAAGTCGTCCCGACGCCGACTTGGCTCTCGACCGTTAGTTCGCCTCCCAATAGAGTCGCCAGTCGACGACCGATCGCAAGTCCTAACCCAGTGCCCGACACCGAACCTTCCTCGTGTTGCTCAAGCCGAGAGAACGGAACGAAAATCTGCTGCAACTCCGCCTCGGGGATACCTGGCCCGTGGTCGCGGATCGCAAACGCAATTTGACCATCTTCGAGTGTTCGTAGGCGAAGTTCTTTCCGTCCCTCAGCCGCATATTTGAAGGCATTCCCGAGCAAATTCCCGAGAATCTGTTTCAGTCGGAGCGGGTCGGTCTTCAATCGGCCAGGAACCGGGTTCTCGATCACGACCGCAAACGAATCCTGCGAGGTCGTGTTACGAATATCCAACAGACTGCAAAGTTCTTGAACCAGTCGGACCGTCGACACTTCTTCGACTCGAATTGTCAGCATCTGGGCTTCGATCCGCGAGAGATCGAGAATGTCGTTGATGATCTCGAGCAGATGCGTTCCGTTCCGACGGATCGTCGCGGCAATTTCCTGTTGGCGACTCATATCGGTTTGCGATTGCAGCACATCGCAAAACCCAAGAATTGCCGTCAATGGAGAGCGTAACTCATGACTCATATGAGCGAGGAATTGCGATTTGACGTTGTCCGCTTCTTCTGCCTGTGCCTTGGCCCGTTTTAGGTCGGCTTCCACCGCCTTGAATTGACTGACATCACGCATCACAGTGGAGAGGTATTTCACCTGACAGTTCGCGGACCGGTGGGCGATGATCTGCTGCGAGACCGGCAGTTCGGAACCGTTCGGACGCTTCAACGCCGATTCTCCCTGCCAAAGCCCGGTCTTCTTCGCTGTTGGAATTCCGACCTCCAAAAGTTGATCCAATGCCCACTGCGGATAAAAGTCCTCAATCCGCATTCGCGCGACATTCCACTGACGATCGATCCCACACATTTGCTTCGCCGCTTCATTCAAACTGATGATGCGGCCGGAAAGATCAAAGGTCCCGACGAAATCCGAAGTCGCCTCGACGATTGAAGAAAGATGTTGCAATTCCCGTTGGAGTTGACTGCGTTCGATCGCTTGATTGATGGCCCGCTGCAACGACGAACCCGTTTGCTCCGATTGATGGACTACTTCATGAGCGCCGATTCGCAGGTACTCGGCCGCGTGGTTCCGATCGGTCTCATGACTGACGACAACGACAGAGGAACCAGGCTGCAAACGAAGAAGCCGCTCCAAAATGACTTTCGGTTCCGAAACGCGACTGTCCAAAATCATGACGTCGAACTCGAACTCACGTTCGCAAAGCGCTTCGACCGCCTCCCAGGTCCGACAATACTCCAACCGAACCGGAAGCCCCTGCGGTGGCGCCACACTCCGTTGGACAGCTTTGGCGTCTACCTCAGACAGACCATGATACAAAATGTCCCACATATATTGCTGGTCCTGCGGGAGTGCGAAAAGATCGCTTAGTTCGTAATTGGTAAGGACAAAACCGACCGCAATCTGGCGGAATGACTTTTCACGGTAACATTGCCGCTTGGATTTTTCTCATGGTACTATACCAAGCGCGGCGGGAATTGTTACTATCTGTCAAAAAATGAGCCCTTACTCCGGTTGCCCATGACAACTCTCACTCAAGACCGTTCAAAGTCAACGAGCAGCTCGCTCAAAGTTCTGGTCGCCCATTCCGATGGTGACACGCGAGACCTCCTTGACGCCGGCTTACGGGAATCGGGTCATGAGTGTATCGGCGTTGTCACGCGTGGCAGCGAACTCATCGAATTGTGCCGAGAGTCCTCTCAGGCCCCGGATGTCGTTTTTGCCGGGTTCGAGTTGGACGACATGAACGGCGTCGATGCCCTCATTCGATGCAATGAAGTCAACGACCAGCAATTTCCGGCGATATTGGTGACTCCGAGAACGGGTGTGGAAGACGTCGAACGGGCTTTGCAAGACCATGTGATGGCGTATCTCGTTGAGCCGATTTGCAAGGAAGAGCTCAAGCCGACCATCCACTTGGTCATCCGGCGGTTTCGAGAGTTTCAGGAACTCAAAGGCCAAGTTCAAGACTTGAAGCAAGCACTTGTCGATCGAAAAACCGTCGAACGGGCCAAAGGAATTTTGATGCGTCGCAGTCAGCTTTCGGAAGAAGAAGCCTACCGCAAACTCCAAAAGCTCGCGAGCAGCAAACGTCAGCGACTCGCTGAGGTCGCAAGCAGTATCATTACTGCCGACGAAGCCTTCGGCTAACGCTCGCCCCACCGCACACCAACTATAGTTCGTCGATCGGTGTGCCATCGTCGGCCGTGGCCGTGGTATTGGCTTTGATCTCGCCGGTTTTGGGGTTGTAGAACCAACCGTAGAGCGGGCTATCGTCGGAGCGTGCTGCCGAAACGTCGTCGACGATCTTCACGCGACTGGAATCCGTATACGGATTCGCGGGCACGTGGTGCACAAAATACGGACCGAATGGCTTTGTGCCAACCGCTCCCAGATTTCCATCCGCATCGCTCGAGAAGAGCAGAGCGTCTTCGAAATCGCTTGGACGGACGCGGGACTGTGCGGGGTATTTCCCGTGATGCTCTTGGGCATACAGTTCGATCTGTTGCCGGAGCACACGCAACCGCGTCCTGGCGGCTTGTTCGAGATCGTCGGACTTTCGACTTGCGACCTGAGGCAGGATCCCGGCAGCCAAGACACCGAAAATCGCCGTGAGCATCAGGACCTCCACCAGTGTGAATCCGCGATGTCGACGAGATGGACTTGTAGCCATCAATGGAATCCTTCCGAGAGACCTGGCGGGGCAACGTAACCGTTTCCTGTCGGACCGGTCACACCGATTTCGAAGTCGTTGCGCAAACCTACACGCCGACGTGTCGTTGTCAAAAGGAAACCGCGTGTGGCGAACGGGAAACCTCATGCGGATTCTGGAAATCCCGGAAAATCCAATCAATCGCTCGAACCGGACTGGCGTCCGAGTGCGTAGGACACTAGTCGATCCCCTTGCAAACCGATACGATATCGCGGAAAAACTCAACTTGGCGGGATGATTCTTGACTCAGGACTTCCCGCCTGACCGGACACCGAAGGAACACATTCGATGAAGTACCCGATTATTTTCGCTATGGGAACCGCTTTGTTCTGGGGGATCTATGGGCCGACTTTGGGCAAAGCCAGGAGCCCGATCGGTGCATACAGCGGATTCAAACCCTACTTGGGCATCGGTTTGGCTTACTTAGTCATCGCGATCATTGGTGGCTCGATTGTGATGTCGATGAAGGGCGACAACTTCTCCTTCAAAGGGGACCAATGGCCCTCGCTGCAATGGGGTTTTCTGGCAGGTTGTTTGGGCGCCTTCGGAGCTTTGTGTCTGACGAGTGCGTTAGTGATCTCCAAGGGTGACTCTCGATTGGTGATGCCAATTGTGTTCGGTGGAGCCGTCTCGATCAACGCCTTGGTCAGCGCTTGGATTTATCGAGGGAAAGCCGAACCCAGCCCGATGATGTGGATCGGCACACTTGGCGTGATTATTTCCATCGTGATTGTGGCGATGAACATCCCACACCCAAAGAAACCTGCACCCACGCCATCCGCGGAATCGACGACCGCTGCGGAACCTGCAACCGATTCCACCGGAGGTCATTGATCGCCCACATGCGATCGTAACTGGGCCTTCAGGAACACAACCACCTTCATTTCTAGTAACCGGAGAGACCATGAACTCAACACAGCAGATTCTGCGTTCGAATTTGGTGAGTCGACGATACGGACGAATGGGTTCGTGGTCGTTCCTGCTGACAGTGATGATTTCCATCGGATTGGTAACGACATTGGGTGTTCTGCCGCTGAGTGGCGGGAATACCCGTTCCCTCCAGGCGGAAGAGTTCCGCAATCGTGAGCCGCGTCGAGATCGAAACCGCCAAGACCAACGCCGACGCGGAAATCGGGAGAGACGTCCGCGGCGTTCCGCTGACCGTCAACATCCGCCGCGTCGGAACGATCAACAACCGCCACGTCGGGACGATCAACATCCGCCACGTGCGGACCGGCCGCATACGGGAGATCATCCTCGCCCAGAATTTCGTGAGGAACACTTCCCTGGTCCGCAACAGTCGCAGCGTGAGTTGATCGAAGTGATCCGAGAATTGCGACATGAAGTCGAACAATTACGACAAGAAATCCGCAACTTGCGAGCACATCGTCCGCATCCGCCAGGGAGGCTCACACCGGTTCCCCCAAGTGGAACTCCCACCTATCAGGACGACACTCCGGCGACCTCTGGTCATGATTCCCCGAGACCCGCTGCCCCGAATGGTCGTACTTTCGAGTCTCTTCCACCACAGGACAATCCAACTCACGACTTCCAACCGTCCACTCCACCAAAGAATCGGCGTTCGGATAATCGCAACGACGACAATCGCTTCGACACATTCGAAGCCATCCCGACACCACCGAAGACGGTGGATCAAGTACCGGCCAACACGATCGGAAATTGAGAGTTCCCACCACAAGCCAAGACGTCGCAACTCGTGTTTGACGTGTTAGCGTGTCTGGCTTGTGAACGTGCGGCACACGGTTTAGTCGGTCAATCGCAGGCGTTTGCGAGCGAAGTGAATCGCGTCGACTAACGCGTCGATTTCGCTCTTGGTATTGTAGATCGCAAAACTCGCCCGAGTCGTTGCAGTCAGACCGAGTTTCGAATGCAGAGGCATCGTACAGTGGTGCCCATGTCGGACGAACACGCCTTTCCGATCTAAAAGATTGGCCATGTCCTCGGGATGCATCCCATCGACCGTCATACTGCAAATCGCGCCTTTGTGTTCTGGTGACGGACCGTAGATCTTCATTCCAGGAATCGAATTCAGTTGTTTGGTCGCGTATTCGAGTAAGGCCTGCTCGTGTGCATGAATGGCGTCGAAACCAATCTTCTCAACGAAATCAATCGCCGCCCCTAGCCCGATTGCCTGCGTAATCGGGCAGGTACCGGCTTCGAATTTTGCCGGGGGTTCGGCCCAAGTGCTGTGATCGTCGAAGACCTGGGAAATCATGTGTCCGCCACAGAGGAACGGGTCCATGCTGTCGAGCAACTCTCGTCGCCCATAGAGCACGCCAATTCCCGTAGGACCGTAAATCTTGTGCCCGGAGAAGGTCAGAAAGTCGGCTCCCAATGCCTGCACGTCAGTTGCTCCGTGCGGAACACTTTGGGCACCGTCAACCAAGACGACCGCCCCGACCGCATGAGCCTTCCTTGTGATTTCCGCGATTGGTGGCATCGTCCCTAGCATGTTCGACATACCAGTGATGGAAACCACCTTCGTGCGTTCGCTAAGCAAGTTTGTGAACGAGTCCAAATCGACTCGGCCGTCCGTTGTCAAAGACGCCAGCTTGACGGTCGCTCCCGTTGCTTGACCAACGAATTGCCAAGGCACGAGGTTGGCGTGATGCTCCATTTCTGTCAGCAGAATTTCGTCACCGGGCTTCAGGAACTTCCGCCCCCATCCGTTGGCCACCAGGTTAATTCCCATGGTCGTCCCGGAGGTGTAAATAATCTCCGAAACATCGTCTGCCCCGATAAACTGTCGAATTTTCTCGCGCGTGGCTTCCAATTCGTCATCGACAAGAGCCCCAAACTTGTAAACGCCGCGATACGCATTCGCGTAATAGTTTTCTAGGACTTCTCGTTCCTTCTCGATCACGCATCGCGGCTTTTGCGTCGTCGAAGCATTGTCGAGATAGACCGGCAACATGCCTTTCGGCAGCGGCTTTCCCAGGATCGGAAACTCGGCTCGAATCGAATCAATATCGAGATCAGCAGACGTAATTGAGGACATATTTATTGACATTGAGGAGAAAAAGTCGCCTGACACTCGCAACCGAACTATGCCACGACCTGTGTAGCCAGCTCGCGAATTCGCTGAACCATTCCGTTCAATCCATTTTTTCGAGCCGAACTCAAATGACGATCCAAACCCAATTGACGGAACACATCGCGGGGCTCAATCGCAAGAATCTCTTCTGCGGTCTTGCCGGAATAGAGAGTCAACAGTACGGCAATTAGGCCTTTGACAATCATCGCGTCACTGTCGGCGATGATATCGATAATTTTGCGTTCGCCATCCGGTCGGACTCGGGTAATCAACCAGACGTTGCTCTGACACCCGTGCACGCGAGTTTGTTCGGTCTTCGCTTCCGCAGGCATTTCGGGCAGTTCGAACCCCATATCGATGAGGTAATCGCACCGCTCCTCCCAATCACCCAGGAATTCGAATTCCTCGATTAATTCCTCGATTGTCATATCCGACATGGGTGCAATTCGATCTCGTTCAATAGGATTCGCTAATTGATTGTTCTGCATGTCTGCATTCTAGGCAGGCTGACGGTATGGTCCAAGGGCCAGTCGTTCCTCGATCGCCGGTCCGAACGATTTTCCTCCCTCCGATCGCCTTGCAGGCTGAATTTCGTTAGTTGCCGAGGCTCATGCAAATCGCTAGTTTGGAACAAACGAAATCGCATCGCACCGGCAGGACACATTCATGTCTTACGATTCACGGCGGAAACAAAAAGATATCTGGCGGTCGACGACCGTCCTGTCGGTTCGACGCGGCGGAGTGGTCGCACTCGGCGCAGACGGTCAAGTGACATTTAACAACACCGTAATGAAGTCCGACACACGGAAAGTCCGCCGAGTGCTCGATGGAAGCGTCCTCGTCGGTTTCGCCGGATCGACTGCCGATGCGTTTGCGTTATTGGAACGTTTCGAAACGAAGGCGAAAGATTATCCTGGCAACATCACCCGGGCTGCCACCGAATTGGCCCGTGATTGGCGGACCGACCGCGCACTGCGGCGTCTCGAAGCGTTGATGATCGTCGCGAATAAGGAACGGACTCTCCTGCTTTCCGGCAACGGCGACGTCGTGCAACCAACCGATGGAATCGTCGGAATTGGCTCTGGTGGACAATACGCAACCGCAGCCGCCCGCGCTCTTGATCGTCACACTGAACTACCAGCCGCGGAAATCGTTCGCGAAGGCCTGCGTATCGCCGCCGAGATCGATGTATTCACGAACGAATCCATTATCATCGAAGAACTTCCCAGCGACGACTAATCGCTCGCATCGAGACCTTGTCGATTCTTGGAGATCCCGCCCCACTTCCAAAATGAAGTGTGTTTGCGCGACTTCTTCAAGCGCTTACTGATCAAAGATGCCGCTTCGCCGGCTTACCGGTTCGTGCCGTCACTCTGATCAGAGGGTGATGTTGAACTCCCGTTCGGTTCCGTTGATACTGTGGTCCCACACTTTACGCAGCCACGGAGAACCGCCAATGTGTCCCAGTAAACGCCCGCCAAAATCGGCCCTAACACCGCGATCGTCATACGGGTTCGTTATGCTCGCTTCCGCTATTGCGTTGACCGTGCTATTCGCGCTTCCTGCGAATGACGTGTTCTCTGCCGATGGGCACGGTCGTCCGAATGTCATCGTGATCATGACGGATGACCAAGGCTACGGGGAGTTTTCCTGTCATGGAAATCCGATCGCCCAGACGCCTCACATTGATCAACTGGCCTCTCAAAGCATCCGATTGACGGACTTTCACGTCTCGCCAATGTGTACCCCTACGCGCGGCCAGCTACTCACCGGATTGGATGCCTTTCGCAACGGTGCCATCAACGTGAGTAGTGGACGGACTCTATTGCGACCGGAACTCAAAACTATCGCGAATGTTTTTCAGTCTGCCGGATATCGAACGGGAATCTTTGGCAAATGGCACCTTGGCGACAACTACCCATTCCGCCCCGAAGATCGCGGATTCGAGGAGGCATTGTGGTTTGCATCATCGCATATCAATAGCGTGCCAGACTATTGGAACAACGATTACTTTGACGACACCTACATCAGAAATGGCAAACGGAAGAAATTCAAAGGGTATTGCACCGATGTCTTTTTCCGCGAAGCAATGGAATGGATCAAAAGCGAGTCGGATCAGCACCGACCATTCTTCGCTTACATTCCGTTAAATGCAGCCCATTGGCCGCACTTCGTTCCCGACCATTATCGGAGTTCTGTTCGCGAAGTTCTGGCTAGTAATCCTGAGGTGCTTAAAGATCTAACACCTGATCGACGAGCATCTCTGATTAGTTTTCTGGCGATGGGTGCGAACATCGATGACAATGTCGGAAAACTCGATGAGTTTCTAACTTCGAATAATCTATTAGACAATACGATTGTTGTTTTCCTAACCGACAACGGCAGCACTTTCGGCGACTCCTACTTCAATGCCGGTTTGAGAGGACACAAAACTCAACTGTGGGAAGGCGGTCATCGAGTGCCATGCTTCATTCGTTGGCCGAACGGTGATCTAGGTAATCCTCGCAACATCGATACACTAACGCATGTGCAAGACCTATTGCCGACACTAGCAGACCTCGCGGAAATCGAGTCTGTTCCTCACGAACTTGATGGAGTCACTCTGACACCGTTATTCAGAAATCAGCAGGACAATATCAAAGACCGTATGTTAGTAATCAACTACAGTCGAATGCCGCAGTTTCGGGTGTCATACACACGAGGGAACCCGGCAATTCCGCACCGGGACGGTGCAGCGGTCTTATGGAAGCATTGGCGATTCTTAGAAAACAAACGTCTTTATGATTTGCGGACCGACCCGCACCAGAATGTCAATGTTGCTGCCGAACATCCCGAAGTGGTCGCAAAGATGCGAGGGCATCTCAACAAATGGTGGGATGAAGTTAAGGACGATGTGCTCGAACCGCAACGGGTCATCATCGGTCATGAAGCTGAGAACCCGATGATGCTAACTGCATGCGAATGGCTGGATGTTTTTGTCGATCAGCAAATTCAAATCCGGCGTGGGGTTCGCAAGAACGGTGCTTGGGAACTCACGGTCGCAGAACCAGGTACTTATCAGTTTGAGCTTAGACGTTGGCCACGCGAAAGTGGCCTGCAACTGGACGCCGGCGTCCCGGCGACCAAAGTGACCGACGGACAATATATCAAAGGACAAGCCCTGCCGATTGCATCTGCTAGAATCGAGATCGGAGGCGTCGATCAAAGTGCAAAACCTCAACCTGATGGCAAATCTGTGAACTTCCGTCTCAACTTGAACGCGGGACCAACGACCTTGCAAACCTGGTTACTAGATGCCGACGACAACCCGCTCATTGGTGCCTATTACGTCTATGTCGAACGAATCAATTAAACGCGATCTGCTAGTTCTATTTCACTCGATACATCTTCGAAACAACGAGTCAACTAGGAAACATCAATGAAGCACATTGTTTACTTACTAATTTTGCTTGGGTTTGAGACATCAGTTGCGTTTGCTGCGGACGTGTTTCACGCTCAAGGCGAGTTTGCCGGTGAGCCTACTACTACAACCGTCCTATTGCAGTCTCGTCTTACTGCCATTCCAGGACCAGATCTTGACCCAACCGGAGACATCCCAGGTGCTAGCGGTGTGGGTTGTTTCGAGTGGAGCCCATCCCGTGACTTCAAACCCTCGAAACGCACACCATGGCTAAGAGCAACCGCTAAGAATGACTATATTATCCGGACACAGCTCAAACAGTTGGAACCCGGAACAACATACTATTACCGACTGCATTTCGGGTCCGATGAATCCACGGCTAAGATCGGTGAGATTCGCGAGTTTAAGACACTTCCATCAGTCGACTCGAATGTGCAAACTTCGTTCATCATGGGGAGCTGTCAGAACTATGCGTTCTTCATGTACGGCAAAAACTCGAATAGTCAGCTTGCTCCTGCGGAAGACCGCAAGCTCGGTTACCCAGCCTATACAGAGATGCGAAAACTCAAGCCGGACTTCTTCATCGGGACGGGTGATATTGTCTATTACGATCACCCCGCAACGACAGCTGCGAAAACACTACCGGAGTTGCGACGCAAATGGCACGAACAATTTCGCTTGCCGAGACTCGTCGACTTTTATGGTCAGACAGCGGCGTATTGGTCCAAAGACGACCATGACTACCGCTTTAACGACTCCGACTTGAGGTCCGATCGCAAGCCAACGCCAGAGACGGGGATTGCGATGTTCCGCGAACAAATGCCGATCCTGCCAGCTGGCGACTTAGACACACCGACCTATCGAACTCACCGCGTTCATCAACATGTGCAACTTTGGTTTCTCGAAGGACGTGACTATCGTTCGCCCAACCGTATGGAGGATGGCCCTGAGAAATCCATTTGGGGCAAAGAACAACGGGACTGGCTGCAGCGAACACTGCTGGAAAGCGATGCCACCTGGAAAATCCTGATCTCCCCGACGCCGATGGTTGGCCCAGACTCGAAAAACAAAAAAGACAATCATGCAAACTTAGGCGGTTTCCGTCATGAAGCAGATTCGTTCTTCGAATGGCTACGGTCCAACGGACTTGAAAACGTGATGGTATTCTGTGGCGATCGACATTGGCAGTACCACAGTATTCACCCGCAAGGAATCGAAGAGTTCTCATGCGGGGCCCTTAACGATGAAAACGCCATTAGCGGTTCGTGGCCGGGCACGAAGAACAGCACGGATCCCGAAGGCAAGATCAAGCAACCTTTTCACTACGCGGAACCATCAGGCGGCTTTCTCTACGTCAAGATTGCCCCGACACCAGCCCTGACAATCGACTTTCGAAACGACGAAGGCGAGTCACTTTACCAGGTCACCAAAACTAGAAAACCACAGAAATAACGTCGTTTAAACTGCCCGCGGATCTTTACAGGATGGCTTTTTCTGCAAGCCATCCGAGGCTCCGCATCTGAAAAGTCGCACCATCGAAAAGTCGAGGGTACATGTTTCGCGCGTTGCGTCATTGGCGTGCAGATGACCTCGATCTGCTACAATCGTCATATGACATCAAGCATCCCTGGCTATCACGGTCGATACTTGCGAATTGACGTAAGTCGACAATCTACGCAGGTTCTTCCAATCCCCTTGGCTGTGCTGCGACGGTATATCGGCGGAGTGGGGTTGGGAACTTGGTTACTCCTGCGTGAGTCGCAGCCGAATCAAGCCCCCCTCGGGCCGACCGCCCCGTTGATCTTCGTTTTCAGCCCGTTGGTGGGCAGCCCGTTGACGACATCCGCGAAGTTTGCGGTTCTCGCTAAATCGCCGCTGACGAATCGAATCAACGACTCTCTATCGTCCTCACATTTTGCGATCTCTGGCAAGAAAACGGGGTACGATGCCATTGTGCTTGTCGGGCAGGCGGAATCGCTTTCGACAATTTTGATCGACTCATCTGGCGTCCGATTCGAAAGCGTGCCAGAGTTTACACAGCAATCACTGCCACATACACAGAAGATGCTTGCTAACCGATTCGGCACCACATGGCGATTTGCTGCCATCGGTCCGGCCGGTGAAAACCTCGTGCCGTTTGCAACGATCTCAAATGAAGGCCGTCATGCCGGCCGTGGCGGACTCGGCGCGGTGATGGGCTCGAAACGGATCAAAGCCATCGGCGTTCGTGGAAATCGGCTCACCACGTGGGCGAACTCGGAGGAACTAATCCAGTTGAGTCGGGAACTATCGCGACGATCGTTTGGCCCGGCAACCGCGAAATACCGGGAGTTGGGAACTGTGTCCAATCTGCTGACGTTCAATCGACTGGGCATGTTGCCAACGCGGAATTTTCAATCGGGCACGTTTCCTGAATCCGTCAAACTCGCTCCGGAAACGATCAACGCAACCCGTCAAAAGACTCAGGCCAGTTGTGCGGCATGCACGATCGGCTGCGAACATATCTACCGCACACAGAGCGATGAAGACACAGATCCCGGTGTCCGCATGGAGTACGAAAACCTGTTTGCTTTGGGTCCATTGTGCGGAATTTCCGACCCGGAAGTTGTGCTTCAAGCTTCGCGACTATGTGATGAATACGGCTTAGATACCATTAGCACCGGCGGCACAATCGCCTTCGCGATGGAGTGTGCCGAACGCGGATTGTGGACTCATCCGGAACTTCGCTTCGGCAATGGAGAGGCTTTAATTGCCGCTATTCACGACATCGGACGGCAAACCGGTATCGGTCAGGAATTGGGACGAGGAACCCGAGACCTTGCGGAATCCATCGGTCCCGAAGCGATTGAATTTGCTCCCCACGTGAAAGGTTTGGAGATTCCCGGTTACGAGCCCAGAGCCATGCAAACGATGGCGCTCGGATTTGCAGTCGGCACACGGGGAGCCGACCACAACCGTTCCGGGGCATATCAAGTCGACTTTTCGACGCAGGTCGAACGAATGCATATCGGTTCAGAAGCGGTTGAACCGGCGATTCAAACAGAAGACGAAGCTGCCGTGTTCGACTCGCTAATTCTTTGCAAGTTCATTCGAGGAATCTTCGAAGATCGGCTCGAAGAAATTGCGGAACTGCTACGTCCTGTGACTGGATGGAAGATCTCAGCCGACGAGCTGAAGCAAATCGCGCAACGAATCGTGAGTGCAAAGAAGCTCTACAACATTCGGCAAGGCTGGACGCCCGCTGAGGACACGCTCCCCGCGCGATTCTTAACAAAACCTTTGGAAGACGGAGCCAGTGCAGGCGCCCAATTGCAGGCGGATCAACTTGCTGCATTGATCGAAACCTACAACACGCAACGAGGTTGGACTCCCGACGGCTGGTTGCCCAGCGAACTGGTAGCATCGATCGAATCAGACCTTGCAAATATGTGAACGAAGGTAAGCTGCAACTGCCTGAGCATATAGACAAAGTTTAAGGTCATGTGTCCATATGTCTTGCAGAGAATCGAGGTTTCGAGCCAAAAAGTTAGCGCGCCAAAGAAAATCTTACAATTATCTTCAAATTTTCGACCGCATAACGTTCATGAGTTCCCGTTAGGGCTGCCAACAGAAGTTGCAACGAAGCACATCTACTCAAACAATTGTCAGTAAACAACTTACAACAACCGAACAGTCATAACCTCGTAAAACCGTCGATCGGCACGCCGGAATGTTCACTGATAATTTTTAGAATCTCGTCGCCGTAACCCCCTAAACGGATCAACTTGGGCTTTTGCAAGAACTGCAAAATCGCCTATGCTTATCCTAGATCGGTCTTAAGTCTCATAACTCGAATGATTCGATGAAGGGAGGCAATATGGCGCGGTTGAATCGATGGAACATTCAAGCCATTTTCTGCTTATTGATTCTTATCTGCTTGTCACCGATGTTTTCCAAGCAGAGCGAAGGATGTACGATCGCAGTCGTTTCGGGTCGGGTTACTCCTGATCAAAGACCACTGCTATGGAAAAACCGCGACACGAGTAGTCGCGAGAACGACGTGCGTTACTTCAACGACGGTCTGCTGCGATGTGTTGCTGTCATCGACCAACATGATGCGGATCGCATCTGGATGGGCATGAACGAAGCTGGCTTCTGCATCGAGAACTCCCTTTCCCGGGACCTACCTCGTGGCAGTTCCATCGGTTTCGGCAATGGCCGGTTTATGAAACAGGCCCTGCAAACCTGTCGGACGGCTGCAGATTTCGAGGCGTTACTCGATCGTACGAACGTTACCGGTCGCCGCACTCGAGCCAATTTTGCGGTGATCGACGCTGCAGGTGCCGCGGTTTTGTATGAGGCCGGTCATAAGAGTTTTGCGAAATTCGATGCCAATGATCCAGAAACGGCACCACATGGATTCATCGTTCGCTCGAACTTTTCAATGACGGCTTCGAAACCGAAGGCCATCGAATTGGGCGGGTTCGATCGTGTGTACTCCGGGGGTCGATATCTGCGTGCTGAGCGATTGCTGCGCCAAGAGCTACAAAGAAATGGGACGATTGACTATCGATTTTTTCTCGAAACTTGCAGTCGAGATCTTTCGGACCCGCGTCTTCCGATCTCGTCCAAGACTCAACTCAAGCCGGTAGTCGACACACGCTCGACCATCAACCGGTACAACACGGTTGCGGCTGCGGTGTTCCAAGGAGTGCGTCAGGACGAACCGAATGACCTGACGACCATGTGGACGATGCTCGGAGAACCTGTGTTCTCGGTCGCGGTCCCTTGTTGGGTCAAAACCGATCAATCGGATTCTATCGCTAAGCAACAATTGAAACTGGACTCACTTTGTGCCGCGGTTTGTGAGCTTCGGCAGGCCAGTTATACCGAAGATGACGAACGAATTCTCCGAACGCGACATTTGAATCGGATTTGGAGCCGGACCATACGCGCAGAAAAAGAGATTGTCGATCGCACCACTGTGCAATTAGCTCAGTGGCGTAAGACGACTCCACAAACTCGCACACTTCTGAAGTTTCAAGAGGCGATGGCGGCGATTGCAATGCGGGCGTTGCTCGATGTTCGGTCGCGTGACCCGCAATTTGAACCGGCGATTGCCCAGAAGAAACGTCGGGCGAGTTAAACGACAGAACCAATTGAAAAGCAGCAAAGGCCTGAGGGAGCGAAACTGTTCCCGCAGGCCTTTTTCAATGCGCACGGTCTTCCCTTCGGCCGGCCGAAGGTTCAGCGACAGTGAAACTTCACCATGCAACGATCACTCGAAGTTAACAGAAAACGTCAGCCAGTTTGATTCGACGAAAGTGCATTTGGATCGCGAAGATTTCACGTTCAAGCCAAGTGTGGGGATTTCCCCGATTGGCATGTGTCACCAATGCGGATCTCGCTGATTGTATCGGCAAGAAATTTGGCGAGGAACCGCAACATATCGTGTGGAACACATTTTCACGCTGAATTACATGCTAGTGTTCGCTGTGCCTATCATGCTCTGCGCAAAGGAGCCTGATCTTCCGGCAGTGAATTAGGGGAAATCATGTTAATTTGCCATGCGATTTCGTTGAATCTGTCTAGCGTTCTCGACCGGATGTTAGACGGTGGCTTCGTTGTCGTGTTGGCCTTAATCTGTCTGATTCAGTATATCCTCCATCTTCATTACGTCGCACAAGCCAGCCGCGAGTACCGGACCAGCAACAACGAACTGCACCTTCTCAGAAACGAACAACGCGACATTCAGTTCGAGCATGCACTCACACAAATGGAGAACAAACTCCTCAGTGAATTCGTATCGCAGACGAATATCCGCAGCGCGTTGGACCTGATTTTGAGGAGTTTCGCCGGCGAAGACGTGCGACAGTACGCTGTCTTGCTGCGTGTCGACGAAGATGGTTGCTATGTTTGTCGCGGATATCACCTTTCTTCAGAATCCATTGAGACGTTGACAATCGACAGTGACCTTGTCGAACGGCTTTATCCCGGTTGCGTGATGCAGCTTGGTTCTGACGAGTTGCAATCGACGCAACTCTATGAGCGTCTCGCGATTCGAGATCGCGAAAAGACCGAAAGCGTGTACCTCATCGGACTTGGACAGAATGCGGAATTAACCGGCATCCTTCTGAGCACGAACTTGTACCCGGCCGACGCATCACGAGAACAACAACGGGAACTGGCCAGTCGGTTGGCCGCTCATATCGCCGGGAATGTCGAACGCTTCTACGCTTTAGAGCAGAAGGAAGATCTCTTCCGCTTAACGCGAGAGATGCTCGAACTTCGCAATATTACGGATCGGCAGTACGATTCCCCATTGGAGATGGTGGAAGCGTTTATGGCCGAACTTCGACAGATCGTCAAAGCCGACGCGGGAACCGTGTTCGTCGGCCACTCGGAACTTTCGTCCGAAGCTGTCGCGGAGCAAAAACCGATGGTCCGAGTTTGGGGAGAAGTTCCACTCGAGGTCCGCAGCCAATACCAGCAAATTGAAAGTGAACTGATCGGCCTGCATAAAGGTTGTCGTGAAGTTATCACAGTGGATCGTGACGAGGCTGAACAGGATCTGACGATCAACCACGCCGTGCTGGCTCCGCTGATCCAAAAAAATCGTTGGGTGGGTGCGTTCTGTCTTTCTCATCAGGGAAAACCACACAGGACCTTCACCCGACACGAACGCGACCTGATCTCCTGGTCGGCGAATCACCTGAGTGAAACGCTCGTGCGTATTCAGACGATCGCCGATATGGCTCGTCAAGCGAACCGTGATAGTCTGACGGATCTCGCCAATCGCCGGTTCTTTGATCAAGCTCTTCGTCAGCAACTTGAATCGTCCCGAGAAGACCGGTCCGAGTTTTCGTTGTTGCTATGCGACTTAGATCACTTTAAGTCCGTGAACGACACATGGGGACATCAAGCCGGCGACGAAGTCTTGCGGGTTGTCGCACGGATTTTGACTGAGCAGACCGCGAAAATGAGAGCCGGCGAAAGTGCCTTTATCGCCCGCTACGGCGGAGAGGAACTAGCCGTCCTGCTAGATGGTGTGGGCATCCAGGGAGCTCGACGGATCGCGGAACAGATTCGTGAAGCAATTTCCGTGGAAACGATCTGGTATCGGCGAATTCCCATCCGCGTCACGACTAGCATTGGTCTCGCCACTTTCCCCAACGACGGTCAATGCGAAGAAAGTCTGTTAGCAGCTGCCGATGCAGGCCTCTACAACGCCAAAGACGCTGGACGCAATCTCGTTTGCACACCCCCGACAGACTGGTTTGACACGCCGTTTCTGACATCGACTGAAACCGATCTCAAGAAGATACCGGTTCTAAACTCGTCAAATCGATAACCCGAGCTTTGGCTCCGCGACCGATCGTCACTGTGTTCCAATTCACTTGGAACGCTACATTCTCGCCGGAAAACTCCCTGATGTATCGGCTTCGAATCGTCGCAGGAGTGTTGGGCGGCGGAAGGTGTTTGGCGGTTTCGATTTCTTCCGGAGTCAGAATCGATCGGGTGAGCCCGGTTGAGGTCAACTGTTGGTAATAACCGTCGGGCGATAGTTCGTGATAACGGATGTCGATTTTCTTCAAGACGTCCGTGGCTGCGTCAGTTTCTGCCTGCTTCAGCAGAAACGACTTCGTGACCCAATCTAAACGCCCCACGAGTTTGTCTCGATCGGTCTGCAACAAGTTCAGTGTTTCTTCCCACCGATTGATCACATCAAGTGCTTCTGCGGTTGGCGTCGGATGGGAGTTCAAATACGTTTGACAGAGCCGCAGATATTCGCGTTGAATCTCGACCGACGTGAGTTTTCGTCCGTCCGCCAAGCGGTATGTCCGCTGAAAACTCAGGTCACCATTGAGATCACGCAGCACACGAATCGGTCGACGGAATCGCAAATCAGGTGGCACTAAATCTGCCTCGATAGCATCAAGCACGAGCATCGTGGTCGCGATTCGAAGATACTCGGCCTCCTCCGCCATGTTGGAGTCGCCGATGCAGATCTGTAGCCGTTGTTTCGGGTGAAACAGTCTCAAATACTCTCGGAACGAAGACCAATTGCTGAACACGACTGGTTTGAAGAGATGGCCAATGCTGAAGACGGGGCGATCAAGAATCATCCCGTTGTAACCGAGTTGGCAATTCATCGCATCGGATTTGTCCGAGAGTCGAAACTCGCCGTCACTCGCCAAACCCGCACCACTAATGACTGGTCGCGACACCAAGAACGGAAGTAAACGTCGCCGAATCGATCGACCCGCCGTCCAGTTTACCAACAGGTAGAGCCCAACTGCGAAGGGCCCGGTGACGACACGAATGATGTTCGGCACCAAGATCTCAAGCCAAGTCGGCACCGGACAGGCATACGCTGATGGATCTTGCTTCGTAAACTCTTCGCCAAGCATGACCCGTAATACAGGCTCACGCCAATGTGAGGGCAAAAAGAACTGCAAGAAAAAATAGGCGAGCCCCGCCAGGATGACATACAGAAAGATCCCGACCCATATCAAGCCATAGCCCACCCACGCCAGAACGAGGAACGGCAGCAAGAAGATCAACCCGATCCGCCAAGCAAACAAGGTTGCAGCGGAGCCAATCGAGATCTCGTAATTCTCTTGCGCCCCGTAAACGTTTCCGTGACTATCACGGTCGTTTTTGATCAGCGTCAACGATCCTGGGACTTTGGCGTCTCTACATGCAGTGGCGAGCAGTTCATCTTGACCGCGTTGATACTGCAGGAGTTGTCGCGGGCCACGACATTCGGGCGTGCTACCCTCAACTAAACCGAAGCCACCGGTGAAGCGAACTCGCTCAAACCAGACAGCACCACCAGTCCCCAGAAAAACGCCTTCTTTCAACTCGCCTGCACTGACCGTCAAAATTTGCTCTCGCAGTGCAGCGATGAGAGACTCGTAGAGACGGTAGTCAACCGGACGTTCTCGAGAAGGGTCATCTGGATCGAAACGGATTGCATATTCCGTCTCTAACCCGGCCAATCGGTCCAGCATGACAGTCTCAGCGGAGATCGCCTCGGGAACAGTACAAATTGCAAGAACCGCCGGCCACCCAGTCAGTGCCCGGCGAAGTCAATTTCTCACTCGCCACCATGTCGAACGTGGACTTGATTGAGGTAGTCGGTCGCAGCCTTCTTGCTGTCCCGCATGATGGAGGCCAACACCGTGTTCAATGGTACGGTTTCGACCGGTACGGTTACCGGCGTGGTGTTGTTGGGAGTTTCGGTCTGAGTAACTTGTTGCTCTGCCATGGGATTTCCTCATGGATTGCGAGTTTGAGTGAAATTTTCACCAATTGTACCGCTGACGATGACCACAAGCAACAGGCTGGATTTCAAAAATCATCAGACGATTTTCTGTCCGAACTGTTCACCGTTTACCGATCGACCTGGGCTTCCAAAAGGGCTCGGACGTCCGCGGTTGCCGATTCCCATTCCCCAGCGTTTGCCACATCGATGATTCGTCCGAGGATTCGCCCCTCGTTCGCGGCCACTTTTCCCTTCGTCTTTGCTTCTTCGAATTGCGTTTGGAAGGCGTGAAGTCGCTGCGTGTCGCGTGAGTTGCATACTGAGTATAACGCCATTGCATACTCGTAGGTTTCCGAACTCACTTCTCCGTAACCACAGCCACTTAACGAGATGAGGAAGGAGACCCCCACCACGATCACCAGGTTACGTAGGCCATCTTTCATTGAGAAATCCTCTGCTGATTGGTCAGAAAGTCGCATGATGAAGTCAGACACAGTTTCGGCGCCCGATTGCGTTTCCGTTTCGCCAAGTCGGTATCACGGTTATTCGCGTCCGCTGACATGTGAAAATTTGATGGTCGATGCGATTCCACGAGACAGAAGCCGTTATCGAAAACGGAAACTGCGTTAGTACTCGCCAATGACTTCCCCTTCAGCAATGCTGGAGAGTTCCGCGAATGTCAGCAGACTGATGTTCTCGGAGACAAATCGCACCGATCCATCGCCGAAAGTCACGTGTCCGCCGCCAGGATGTTCCGAGTACATTTGACCGACGTGATACGTGGGGAAATTGACGGGATGGATGATCGGAAACCCGGTGATGTCGAGTTCACCACCCGACGGACCTGCGTGCACGAGGGTGAGCGTTGCAGCCGCATCGGGACCATTCTCGGGCGATGTGAAGCGTGGGTGCGTGAATCCGCCCGGCACAACACCTGCCCAGGATTTGTCACTGAGCAGGGACGAGTGCTCGCCAAGGAAAATCGAGTTGGAAGTCCCATCGGTCACATCTTGAAAACGCGTACGGGAATTGCGGTAGAACGGTCCATCCGCGACCCGCGAGACATCTCCGTTGATGGTCACCGTGACTGTCTCGCTGGTGTAGATATTGGTAAAGACCTCACCCGTTAAACTCGATCCACATTCGCCCCAACACGATTCCTGGCCATGACTGGCGACGTAATGGGAACGCCCGAGTCGGATGGGATTCCCATTAATGGTTAGTGCCTGCCCACTGGCATCTTGGACGGCAAATGGCTCGTCGCCGCCCGATGCAGACGGACATAACAACATCGTCAATTTCGTTTGCACCAGTCCGGCATAGGCGGGATGCCAGATCGGGAATTCCGGTGCAAGTTGGTCTGCCAGATTTTGCTGTTCGAAGTAGGGCAGCAGCATCGCTGTCCATCCCCAGCCGGGAGCCGCGTCCCAAGTGTTCGGGTCGAGATTGGCCGACGCCGGAGCCGACCCATTCGAGGTGGCAAAGCTCACGTACCCCGCCGGGAAAGAATTGTGGGCGTCGTGGTAATTGTGCAGGGCAATGCCCAGTTGTTTCAGCTGGTTCCGACATTGTGTTCGTCTGGCTGCTTCTCGCGCCTGTTGAACCGCCGGCAACAGCAGGGCAATTAGGATTGCGATGATCGCGATCACAACCAAGAGTTCGATGAGTGTGAACCCCCATGCGTCGC
Organism: Thalassoroseus sp.; assembly: GCF_984380535.1. NCBI lineage: Bacteria > Pseudomonadati > Planctomycetota > Planctomycetia > Planctomycetales > Planctomycetaceae > Thalassoroseus > Thalassoroseus sp. The sequence goes on along the minus strand of NZ_CFHRBF010000010.1, from coordinate 50,528 downwards.
GGTGACGGATGCGTTGACGAGTCATACTGACCTTTCAGATCGACGACGAGGAAAAAGTTTAGCAACCGCTAAAATGTTTAGCGATCGCTAAACTAATGCCCGCAAGATCGGCTGTCAAGTACCAGGGATCGAAAAAAAGCCGCCCGAAGAACCGGGCGGCTGACTGCGAATACGAGGATGTGTGGCGTTGGGATCGCTCTCGGGAACTTGTCTCCCTCTGTGAGGAGACAGTCACGGCGACCGCATGCAAAGAGGTCCGGTCCTAAGTTCGGCGGGAACTCAGGAAGTGTTCGTTCTGCACCGGGATGATCACTTTGAGCACGCTTCGCAGAACTTCGGCTGGCGACTGCATCGCGTCGACCTGCGTGACCATTTCCGGCGGGTATTCCTTAATGACCGGATGGCTGTCTCGGTGGTAGACCTCGAAACGTCTGCGGATGACATCTTCGTTGGCATCGTCCAACCGGTGTTCGCGGAGGGCACGACGTTTGATCCGGTGAATCATCTTCTCTTCGTCTTTGCAGACCAATTCGACGATGGAATGGACGTCGCAATATTCACTCAGAAGTGCCACCTGCGGCACGCTACGGGGAATACCATCGAGAATCAGGAGGTCTTCATAAGGTTTGTACAAACTGGTGGCGATCTGGCCGTTCAACCCGTTGAGCCAAATCTTCATCGTCAGTTCATCGGGAGCGAGTTCGCCACGTGAGATGAAGGGCAAGGCAGCTTGGGCTTCAGGAGAGTTAATATCGAGCGAGCGGAAAACATCGCCGCTGGAAAGATGAAAGAACCCGGGAATGACCCCGAGAATCTTTCCTTGCGTTCCCTTCCCAACACCAGGGGGACCAAAGAGAAGAACGGCGGGATATTTCTTTTGTACTTCGCTGTCAGCCATAGTTCACCTTGCACGGCAGCCCGTTGAGCTTGGAACGAGCATCGACTAAACCAGAAATTCATCGAAGTTGCCATGCTACTCTTGTCAGCGCTTCCACTCAACCAAAACCAAATTTCGTGGCAAACATTGGCCGTTAACAAGCGACCATAACCGCTACGACATGCTCAATCGGCCTTTTTTGCGAACTGAACTGTACTACTTATCATTGCGCCACGGTCATCGGTGACGGTAAGAATCCAGACGGTTGCGTCTTCGGGAATCGACGCTTTCACGACGCCATCTTCGAGCGTCGCCTTTTCATGCTGCCAAGTACGATCTTTGAGCAGCCCATGTTCGCTTGTGAAAACAATCTCCGCCTGCGTGATGGGTAAGTCGGCATTGACTTTCGCCGACGCCATTTGGCCAGTGACTTGCAAGTCCGTGAGTTTCGGAAGCGGTTTGCCGTCCGTGAGATGCTGGTCGATGAACAGTCCGATCTCCTCCGGAGCCCAGCCATGAATGTGACTGTGTCTCATGCCGGCTTCGATCCGAATTTGCTTGGGTCCCGGAACGAGATCAAAACTTCGCTGATAACTATTGAGCGGGTAATGGATATCGTTCGTGCCATTGACGAACAGAATCGGAACTTCGCACATCGGCAGTACAGCCGACGGATCGTAATGCGTGATCCAGAAGGATTTTTTGGACTCGTCGAGACGGTCAATCTGCGGTTTTTGGACGGACTCGCCTTCATAAAGAAAGCCGCACCCATACACCGGAACGGCAGCCTTGAAACGATCATCAAGTGAGGCGACCAGACACGTCATATATCCCCCCCAACTGATACCGGTGACGGCGGTCCGGTCGGCATCGACCTCGGGAAAGTTCTGTACAAGTGAATGGGCACGCATGACCGCAGCAACCGCATGGGGCTGCCAATCATCGGATAGATCTTCACCGGCGTTTTCGAACTTGGAGACGTGATCTGCTTCCGGCCCGCCGAACTCAAGACGTGTCCGTTTTGCACGGTGGTTAGGAATGAACTCGCCCGTCGTTTCATCAAACCGAGGGGCCTCGGGACGTCGCCCGGAAAGATCCATAGCAATCGCTGCATAACCTCGCTTGGCCCACAACCAAACCCATTCCGCAAACGCCGTTCCCCCTCCGCCATGAATCAGCACCACCGCCGGCAAGTTCCGATCGAGGGACGGATCACCAGCGATTGTGCCGGGAGTGGCATAGAAAGCGAAAACGTCTGTTGGTTTTTGCTTGAAGGTTTCGTTCCGATAGGTCAGCGAGCGAATCGGCGACGATTCATCCAGCCATTTCATTTCGGGAACTTGTTTCCACTCGTCAACGTGCCAAACCGATTGCGTGGCGGCATCGCCGGGTAGGAACCGAGCGATAAAATTCGCAACTCGTTTACCGACGAGTTCTTTGCCCGCATCCGACAGATGCACGCCATCGGTCACGATCAATGACTCGAGTTCCGTGTCGGAGTCGTTGAGTGCAGAATTGATGTCGTTCACTGGAACATCGAGTTCCTTCATCAAGCTTCGTGCAATCTCGTTGTACTGCTCGATACTTGCATCGAGGAGTTCATAATCGCGACCGGTCCGAGCCGCCGCAGCTCGAGCGTCCAAGATCGGTGTCGACGTGGCAAACAGAACTATTGCGTCGGTTTTTGATCGGATACGTTCGACAATCGCTTTTAAGTTCGAACGATACTGTTCCGGCGAGACCTGAAAGTGTCCGTCGATTTTGAACTTTTTGGTGTCGTGAATACCACAATTGAAATGAACGACATCCGGTTGTTCCGCCACGATCCAACGATCCACATTTCGGAGAACATTCGCGCTATCTTGACCGTTCGGTTTCGGACTCACAACAGTTGCCTGTCCGTCGAGCAATCGACGAACCGCCGGTGTGTAACTGAGGCGGATCGAATCGCCCACGAGCACAACTTTCGGCAGCGGTTTGCTCGTCTCCTCTTCCGCTTGCAAGCCGGCTGGCAAGAACAATGTCATCAGAATCATGAACGATCGTGGCATGGCGATTTCCTAATGATTGATAGTTTCTGATGGACGGCGAGACCTGCAATTCAATGAACAGGTTGACCGTCGATGTGCTCGTCGTTGGGGTCGAACTTGGGAACGACGATGTTCAAGATCGTCATCCGTCCGATCGCTCGATGTCGCACGCCAGGGGGAATCAGTATCGCCATCCGCGGGCGAATCGGAATCCGTTCATTATCGAGCTCGATACACGCGTCCGGTTCGCATTCTAAAATGAAGTACGTTTCGGTTTGATTACGATGAAAATGTCGTTCGGCGTCTTCGGAGATTTCCGTGAGATGGACCGTTCCCGGGGCGTACTCGTTGTCGGCAAAAGCCCGTCTGGCGACTCCGCAGGGACAAGGCGTGCCCGGGATGTCTTCGAAATCGACGATTTCCCACCGTGGCGAACGGCTCATGCTTGGCCTTCCTCTGGCGTCTCCGGTTCATTCCGGGGAATGGAACGCGGTCGGGGTGCGGTGCGAGCACAATAGGGGCACTGGTCGGTATAGATGATTCGACCACAATCGAGACACTCGTGCGCACCAAACAAGATCGGTGGCGTGGAAAGACGCTGCCAGATGATGACACTGAAGACGGTCACGACGCAAATCATCATGAACCATGCTTTCGATCCGTAACCTTCAAAGATGGCATACAGAATCGCCGCACAGCAGGCGGAATAGATACCAATATCGAGCAGATTTCGGCGTCGGGCTTCGGATCGCTGGTAGACCGCGCGGACTTGCTGATCAAACTCAGACCGAAAAACTCGCTGTTTGATGTCGGCCACATCTTCGCTTTCGGAAGCGCCGACAGCTTTTAGCAGCCGCTCAACACTATCGAGAACGCGATAGGTATCTTCGAAATCAAAATCCGCTTGGTGTGCCCAAAGATTGCGGAACTCCCGCAACTCGCTGACCAAACTTCGATCCGTCTGGCCGAGATCGTGTCGGAACACACTATTCCACTGGTCCCACATCACTGTCAAAGTGGCGTGTGCATCCCAGTCGATCGTGTTGCTGGTCTCACCGGTCTTGCCGCGTCCTGAGCGGAAGCTCTCGCGGGCAACCTTCACCCAGCGATCTTTGTAGATCGGAGTGAGCTTGGACTCAATGTACGGTCCCAAACCTTCAGAGAGTTTGTCTAGGGCCTGCGTGACTTGCTCTCGATAAACGCGCACTGCTTCTCCCGGCTGAAAATCTCGATTTGCACACGGCCCACATCACAGGCGGCCCATAGTACTGTACACAACTCGAGATTTCTAGAATGCCATCAGTGCAATTGCTAGCGACTCTCCACACTCAATCGATGAGCATGGAGAGTCAAAAATCCAACTTCTTAGTAGCGGTTGCCGCCGTATCCGCCGCCGCCCCCACCACGTCGTCCACCGCCACCACCGCCGCCGCCACGACGATCTTCACGCGGACGCGCTTCGTTGACGGTCAACGTGCGACCATCCAGTTCGGTACCGTTCATTTCTTCGATGGCTTCGTCACCACCCTCTGCCATTTCCACGAAACCGAAGCCACGGCTCCGGCCGGTTTCTCGGTCTGTAATAATTTGAGCGTTCGTCACCGCACCGAACTGCTCAAACGCTTGCCGAAGCCCGTCGGCCGTTGTGTTAAAGGAGAGGTTGCCAACGTACAGATTCTTACTCATGAGTCATTCCTAGACCGTCGATTCGGCCTTCTGTGTTTGTCGAGAATGGCACAACGACTGTGTTGTTCCAATCCCGACAAATCCGCGCCTGCCAGATCCGGAGACAATCCTTCACCGCAAGCAAATCCAAGCTTCGAAAAGCCATTTTGTGCCGATACATTTCGGCGTCATACTCGTAAAATGGGTTGGCGAAACCCAGTATTCCAGCACTTGGAAAACGCGATTCACCATTGCGAACCATCTCGGCGGGTCTGCCAGTTACATCTTTCGTTGTTGGCAGGTTTTGACCGGCTTGTCAGTCTTGGGGCCGAGGGCATGAAGCTCAGAGCGAATGACCAAGGGAAGATAAGCTTGCAAACAGAGAGGGTGTCGCGGAAGGAGGGGACAAAACCACCCCCAACCTTCCGGTTCTGATTGTATCGGGCGGTTTCGAAAAAGGTATCCTGCGAATTAGGTTTTCCACGAAATCGAGAAAATTGTGGTTTGAACGTCTTCAAATTTGACTTTCACTGGACGTCGCCGAACCGATCGGTTATTCCAGTCGCGGAGTGGACTTTGGTCCCCAATCGATCGTTTTGCAGCCCCTGGTGGATTTAAGCGCATGGCCGTTTCGGAAAACGCCTTTGATATTGAAGACGCAACAGAACTCTACGAAGTCTCGCGATGGGGCCAGGGCTACTTCTCCATCTCTGAGAGCGGTCGTCTGCAAGTCCATCCAGACCGTGACGAGAGCCGCTCGATCGACTTTCCCGAGTTGATCGAACAACTGCAACTCCGTGGCCTGGAGTTGCCAATGATTGTGCGTTTCAGCGGGATCCTCAAAGACCGCCTGCGACAAATTCACGATGCGTTCCAGCATGCGATTAAAGAGTATCGGTACGCCGGCGCTTATAACTGTGTGTACCCGATCAAGGTCAATCAGCATCGGCAAGTCGTCGAGGAAGTTCTGGAATACGGCGGTCACCTTGGGTTCGGTCTGGAAGCAGGTAGCAAACCCGAATTGCTTGCGGTGATTGCCGTCACCAACAACGAGACGCCGATCGTCTGTAATGGCTTCAAGGATGTAGAGTTTATCGAGACTGCATTGTCGGCTCAGAAAATCGGCCGCAACATCACGATCGTCGTCGAGAAACCCAAAGAACTCGATCTGATCATGTCCGTTGCCGGACGCTTGGAAATGCGACCGCAGATCGGCATGCGGGTCAAGTTGTCGTCGCGTGGTTCTGGACGGTGGCAGGGTTCGGGTGGGTACCGTTCGAAGTTCGGTCTCACGGCGAGTGAAATTCTTCACGGACTCGGCAAACTGAAAGCGGCGGGCATGGAGGATTGTCTGAATCTGCTGCACTTCCACCTCGGTAGCCAGATTACGAATATTCGCTTCGTCAAATCGGCACTGGTGGAAGCTGCGAGGATTTACGCAGACTTGGTGCGACAGGGTGCCGGTTTGAAGACGTTAGACGTCGGAGGTGGGCTCGGAGTCGATTACGATGGTTCACGGACCGACTTCGATTCCAGCATGAATTACACGCTGCAAGAATACGCGAACGATGTGATCTACCAGATCAAATCCGTCTGCGATGACGCCGGTGTTGCCCATCCGAATATTGTCTCGGAGAGCGGTCGCGCGATTTCCGCCTATCACAGTGTCCTGCTATTCAGCGTCATGGGAGCTGTTACGCGAGGAGAAGTGTCGTTCCCGAAAGACATCCCCGACGATACGCCACAACCTCTCCGCGATTTATTCTATATCCGCAAGAAACTCACCGTCCGCAATGCTCATGAAAGCTATCACGACGCGATCCAACTTCGCGACATGGTCATGAGCCGTTTTCTCTCGGGCGTGCTGTCATTGGAAGATTGCAGTTTCGCGGACGACTTGTTCTGGGGGATTTGCCGACGTATCCATAAAATCTCGCGGGAAATGGAATTCGTCCCGGAAGAGTTGCAGAAATTAGAGGCGATGCTATCAGATACGTACTTCTGCAACTTCTCGGTCTTTCAGTCGATGCCGGACAGTTGGGCGATTCAACAACTGTTCCCAGTAATGCCGTTGCAACGTCTCAACGAGAAACCGTCACGTCGGGCGGTATTGGGAGACATCACCTGCGATTCCGACGGCAAGGTCGATCGTTTCATCGATCGTCGCGATGTGCGACGTGCGTTGCCGCTGCATGCCCTTGATGAGCAACCGTATCATCTCGGGGCGTTTTTGGTCGGCGCTTACCAGGAGGTCCTGGGCGACTTGCACAACCTCTTCGGCAACCCGCACGTGGTTCATATTGATCTCGACGATGCCGGTGAAGTCGTGATTAAAACCGTGGTGCGTGGAGAACGTGTCGACGAAGTTTTGGCCTATGTGGAATTCGACAGCGAAGAACTGTTGGGCCAGCTTCAGAAGTCCGTCGAGGAAGCGGTTCGCGAGAAGCGTTTGTCCCACCAAGAAGCGGGGCAGTTCTTGAAGTCTTATGAATCGAGTCTCCGAAACTACACATACCTCGAGCGGTTCGCCGACACTCCATAGACCGGTTTTCGTGTGAGGCGGTTATCGGTGGTTACGATGAGGACTGCAGACGAACGAAGTGAAATGTGGCGTGCGGAAGCCGAATTTCTGAGGCCTGAATCAACTGCAGATCCATCACACCCACCAGGTCGGCGCGACTGAGCGTGACCAAGTTTTCCCGGTTCGCTTCGACGAGTCGTTGTTTGAAGTCCGCGAGTGACCACTGGGTCTCGTCCGACTGCTTGCGGAACACGTCCCAAACGTGCTGGATGAACACCTTCGATTCTCCATAACGGGGTAGCTCGACTAACTCGCCGGCATGTTGAACCCGTTGGGAAAAGGTTTTCAGATCGAACCCCGATTCAGACGGTTTGCGCGCTTCGACTCCGTTCAGCCGACGAACCCAATTCTGTAGTACCGCAGTTCGTATCGACTCAGGCGAATCGTCCACCGCCTCGGTCAGCAACATGGGTAATACGCGTTCTGGTTTTCCCGAGAGCCCAGGCATCAAACGGGTCGAGAGCACTTGATCTCTTGCAAAAACGTCGTCATCGCTCGTTGTTGTCGTCCTAGATAGCTGTCGACGAGCCAGTTCGTCGAGACATTCCGATACGCTGACTACAGGACTCACCGGTAACTCATAGCCTTGCACCATGACCGCGACACGCAGTCCGTCAGCGGTGCCGAGTCGTTGCCAATCGGAGTCGTTCTCAAGACAAACCCCGAGAGCCTTGGCAATCAGATACCGGTTTCGCAAAGTCGCCCATCGCTCGCTGTCCGGCGGCGAGTGGAGTCCCAGAAAATCGCGGAGCAACTCGTGGCCTTGTCTGGTGACCTGGCTGGACGCAAAGGAAACCAAGTGTTCCCGTTTCAGCTCTCCGACAACTGTCTCCAACGCATGGTTCCACTGATCCACTTCGAGCTCAAGCGGACTGATGTACAACGGGCCGAGCGCGTCGGTCAGTTGATCAGGCGACACGGATTTCCCGGCCGCAGATAAACGTAATAAAACGCACTCCTTCAGGCCGATAAGAGTTTTCGCGAGTGGGGGATCAGACATCATCGACACTGCGAGGCTTAAGGACGTGAGACAGACGGATACGTTAGCGACTTCCCCACAAGCTCGGCAACTGCGATTCTGAACGCTTTGAGTCCAGCCAGCTTCTCGTTGTCCCCCGTGTAACCGTCACAATCGTTCTTAGACGCGTCCTCGGGACGATTCCACCGGCCCTTTTTGCAATCCGTTGCGACTTGGTGCGTCACAGATCCCAAACTTGCCATCGACGAAACTCGTATTTCCGCACGGGCGATCTTGGATCGACAAATGACCACACACGAAACATCAACATTGAGAAAAATCGAGAACGTAAACGATGGCTCGCAAGTCCGGGAAGGGCAGGCGTGTCTGGTACAGATATATCCGCTGGAACTGGATGCCGGGTTACTGAGAATTTCGGAGAATCCGTTCATCATCGGACGCGGACGACAATGTGGCCTAACGTTGGAAGGCGACTCGGTTTCGCGGAAACACTGTGCGATTCATTTCCGCGATGGGTCGTATTTCATTCGCGATCTACAAAGCACTAACGGGACATTCGTCAACGACCAGGCCAACGAAGAAGTTCGTTTGAAGGCCGGCGATCGAATTCGAATTGGTAATCAAATTTTCAAGTTCCTCGGTGCCGACCACATCGAGGCGGAGTATCACGAGACCGCATACGCGATGATGACCCGTGACGGTCTCACCGGGGCATTTACAAGGCGATATTTCGAGGAAGCCTTACGACGGGACCTGGCTCGTTCCAAGCGATCCGGTCAACCGATCTCGTTGATGATGTTCGACGTCGACAAGTTTAAGACGATCAACGATGAATACGGTCATATGGCAGCGGACCGGGCATTGGTCGACCTCACACGACGACTTCTCACGATCCTCTCGACCGATCACATCATGTCCCGTTTTGGCGGCGACGAATTCATCGTGCTTCTCAGCGATACAAATTACCGAGAAGCCAAGGAAATTGCCGAGATTTGCCGCACAGTCGCCGAGTTAGACACATTCGGCGGCGTCTGTCGAGACTTTTCGATCACCATTAGCGTGGGGGTGACGACCGCGTACGTCACTGATGACGACCAACTGGTGCTCGAAACACCACATCCAACAATGGATTCCGCACTGGCCCCGCACACGTCGGATGTCACGACGGAAACTCTGATAGCTAGCGTGGATGCATGGCTGTACACAGCAAAAAACGAAGGACGCAACCGCGTTTGCTGAGTTGCCGGACTAGGACTCGCCAAAGACGTCTTCCAACGCTTTCCGCATCACCGCCGGGTCGGGATCGACACCCGACCACAGGCGGAAGCCGATCACGCCTTGGTTCACCAACATGCCGAGGCCGTCGAGTGTGGTGCATCCCCGTTCGGTCGCTTCAGCGCGGAAGCGTGTCTTCGGCGGATTGGGGATGACGTCGGCAACCACCATATTCGATTTCAGCGTATCCGCCTGAACCGCGACGCGTTCTTCGACATTCGGAAACAGACCGATCGAAGTCGAATTGATGACGACATCAGTGCCTTCCGGAATCGCGAATTCGTCGGTCCAATGGACGAATTCCGCTTGAGCTTCCGTGCGTTCGTTCACGAGACTTGTCAGCTGCTGACCACGCTCGACCGATCGGTTGACGATCGTGAAATGCGTCGCGCCCGCAAGTGCCGTTTCGACGGCAATCGCACGGGCCGCACCACCGGCACCGAACAAGACAACGCGTTTTCCGTTGGGATTCGTCACCTCGGAAAGTGATTCGACGAACCCTTTGCCATCGGTGTTTTCGCCGATCAACTTACCGTCCTGCCAAACCATACAGTTGACCGCTCCGATCCGCTCGGCTGCGTCACTGAGTCCGTCCAGGTGTTCGATAACGGCCACCTTATGCGGAATGGTTAGGTTGCCACCGCGGAAACCCATCGCACGCAATCCACGCACGGCATCGCCCAAGTTCGCCGGTGATACTTCAATCGTCAAGTATCGCCAGGCCAAATCGTGGTGTTCAAAGGCGGCTTCGATCATGGCTTGCGTCGGGTTTTCTGCGACGGGCTGACCGAAAACACAAACGAGTTCCTGCTGAAACGAACGCGGTGTCGACATAAGTGGGCTCGTGAATCAATGAAGTTGAACTGTTGGTGGTGAATTAATTGGCGGAGGTCATCCAGGTTGCCAATGGAAGGATTTTCCACAAGAGGTAGGCAACGGGACCAGCATACAACACACTGTCGATGAGATCGAGGATGCCCCCAAACCCCGGCAACAAAGACGACGAGTCCTTCTTTCCGCAATCGCGTTTTAGGAGTGACTCACACAGGTCGCCAATGAGGCCCACCAGTCCTAGAATCACGCCGTAAAGCACGCACCAATACCAAGACGGCGGTGTCCAGGCGGAGTTGAACCATGGAGTTGCCCAGGTCAACCAGGCCCAGGCTCCCAATCCCGATGCCAAGAACGCACCGACAGCCCCCATGCGTGTTTTGCCTGGGCTCAGTCGTGGGATTAACTTCCGTTTGCCGAAGAATCGCCCGAGAAAATACGCTCCGATGTCGCCGCACTTTGTCGCGATCACAAGCGACCCGAGCACTAAATACCCTGCCTGAGCCCCCGCGACCCAGCGAAGTTGTGCCGTCACCGCCAACAACATTCCGATGTAGATGGTTGCGAGAAGTTCGGCTCCTAGCGTGTCGATGCTGTGTCCCGGTTCGTGAAAGATCGCCGCCGATCGCAAGAACAACGCCAACATAGACAACGAGACCGCGATTGCAACGACTTCGAGAGTCCGAACATCGCCTAACAACGGCAGATCAAAAAGATGCCCCGTCCAACCGGATGCAATCACACATCCGGTGCAGATCGCGGTCATCAGAAATGACGGTCGCGAGGCCCGGACATCGAGCAACCCGCATAATTCCCAGACCGCCCGCAAACCGACCGCCAGACACAAACCGAGCAGATATGGGGCGGCTGCTCCTGTGCGGTGGTCGAGCATGAATACGCCAACGAGTGCCGGCACGAGGACAACTGAAATTCCGATCCGCCAACCAAGCATCGTATGTATTAGCCTTTCAAGCCGCCGAACCGACGATCGCGAGCTGCGAACGACTTCAAGGCCTCAACAAGATCCGGCAAACGGAATTCCGGCCAATGTTTCTGTGTAACGAACAGCTCCGCGTAACTAATTTGCCACAGGAGAAAATTGCTGACTCGCATTTCCCCGGCGGTTCGAATGACCAAATCGGGATCACTCATGCCGGCCGTATCGAGATGGTCAGAAATGCATTGCTCGTCGATCGCATCCGTCGTCAGTTCACCGCTTTGAACCTGTTCAGCAATCCGTCGAACTGCGTTCGCGATTTCGCCGCGTGAACCGTAATTGATCGCTAAGCACAGCCGCATTCCGGTATTCGCACTTGCGACTTCAAGAGTCTTGTCGATCTCGCGGATCGCTCCCTCACTTAATCCGTCTCGGCGTCCGATCACAGCGAACTGCAATTCCTGTCGCATGATCTCGGTTCGTTCTTCGACGAGATACTGCTCCAAGAGTTGCATCAGCAAATCCAACTCTTCCTGGGGTCGCTTCCAGTTTTCGCTGCTCAGGCAATACAGGGTGACCTGCTCGATACCGATTCGCGCACACTCCTCGACGATTGTCCGCACGCTTTCCACACCCCGGCGGTGTCCCTCGATTCGCGGAAGTCCGCGCGAGATCGCCCAACGACCGTTGCCGTCCATAATGACGGCAATGTGTCGTGGCAGACGTTCGGGATCGATCCCCAATTCACGCAGTTTTGCGGATGAGTACTCCGTTTCACGGCTCACGAGGCGAATTCCCCGCGAATGGATGTCTCTATCGTTTGAATGGCGACTCGGCGATATGTGGTCATTTCTTCCTTCAGCCAACGGACTCCGCAGCGACTGGCAGACAATCGGCTTGCGGTTCTGCTTGATCATCAGCCAGTGTGATAATTTCTTCTCGATAAGAACCGGCCACTTCGGGCGAGTGGATAGCCACTCGAACGAAAGTATCAGCAATTTCTATTACGGTGACATGCATGTTACCGTCAATCACAACGCCCTGGGATTCGGAACGAGTGAAAATCTTCATCAACACGCCTCATTCGCGTATAAATCGTTCGAAGTCGGCTTGAACAATCAAACCGACTCAAGATCGGCGTATTCTGATGATGCACATCCCATGACACAAGCGGCGGCAGGGGTGTTTTTTCGAGCTTGAAGAAACGAATTTGAAACGTTGAAATACGCTTGACACTCAATTCGAATTCTGAATTTTTTCTCGGATCAAAAGCGTCATGAAATTAGTGATTTGGCCGGAGGTCGACGCCGCGCGTCTCGAGCGAATTCGACAGGCGTTCACAAACGGAGTGGTCGTCAATGCTTCAACCGAGACCGACGCAGCCGAGGAAATTGCCGATGCCGACGCCTTCTTCGGCAAAATGACCCCCTTACTGCTCAGTCAAGCGAAACAATTGAAGTGGGTGCAATCCCCGACCGCGAGTTTGGAGCACTTTGTATTTCCCGAGTTGGTCGCACACCCCTGCCAACTGAGCAACATGCGAGGGCTGTTCAGTGACGTGATCGCAGATCACGTTTTCGGTTACATCCTATGCTTCGCCCGAAACTTGCATACATACATCCGACAACAACAGACCGGACAGTGGCAGCCCGTCGGTGGTGAAGAAACTCGCGCAGGCTTCGCCGCTGGTCCCGGCCATGTGACAGCGATTGATCAAAGTCACATGCATCTCAGTGATTGTACGATCGGGATCGTCGGCGTGGGTGCCATCGGTGCGGAAATTGCACGTCGAGCAAGTGCTTTCGGCATGAAAATCCTGGGAGTCGACCCGGTTCAGAAATCGGTTGAACACGTGCTCCCAGAGATTTGGCCTCCGGAACGGTTAGATGACTTGCTTAAGCAGAGCGACTTTGTCGTCATCGCCGCACCTCATACGCCCAGCACGGAAAAACTCTTCCGAGAACCGCAATTCGCCAAAATGAAGTCGACAGCCGTGCTGGTTAACATCGGTCGTGGAGTTATCGTCGATCTCGATGATCTCACCACGGCATTGGAGACAAAACAGATCGGCGGGGCGGCGCTCGATGTGTGTGAGGTCGAGCCGTTGCCGAGCGAACATCCGTTGTGGCGAATGCCCAATGTGATCATCACACCGCACGTTGCCGCCGCTTCGGTGCATGTGCCGAAACGACATCTCGAAACTTTGCTCGAGAACTTACGACGGTTCGCTGCAGGAGAACCATTGATGAATGTCGTCGATAAAGCCCAGTGGTTTTAGTCAGCGGTTTGATTGGTCGGGGTGCGACGTTTTGCGATCAAACCGGCGATGTATCCGGCTTTGAAACCGGCGTCGATGTTGACGACCGTCACGTTCGCAGCACAACTGTTAAGCATTCCCAGCAGTGCTGCGTAGCCGCCGGCACCTGCACCATAACCGACGCTTGTCGGCACGGCGACGACGGGGCAATCCAAATGGCCGCCGACCACGGAGGGCAACGCACCTTCCATCCCGGCAGCAACAACCACGGCGTCCGCATTTCTGAGTTGAGGTAACACGCCGATCAACCGCTGTGGACCTGCGACACCGACATCAACCAGCAACTCCGTACTGACCTGCATCCACCGCAAAGTCTCCAAAGCCTCCTCGGCCACCGGGCGATCAGTGGTGCCAGCGGTGATGACCGGGACACGACCGACTGCTGTATCATGCGTGTGTCGGAGCGACCGAATCGTTCGGGCGGTGCTATTGTAGACAATGTCTGGGAACGCTTCGTGCACCGCTGCCGCTTGATCGGCAGAGACTCGCGTCCCCAAAACCGGTTGCCCATGTTCCTTCAGGACTCGCACGACATCCAACACAGCATCGACCGTTTTGCCTTCGCAATAGATCACTTCCGGGAAGCCGCATCGCCGACTGCGGTCTAAGTCGACACACGCGTTCTCTGTTGACTGAGTCGACGGCAACATCGATGGGTTCAGTCGCTGAACTAAGTCGTCGGTCGACAGCCCACCACCACGAAACGACTCCAACAGTTCCAACAAAATTGGATCAGTCACAACAACGACCTCGTAACAATAGAATTCTGACGACCGAACTTCGTCCGACAATCGCGACCTTGAATCAACGCATCATTGATGCTGTCCGGATACCGAAGCAGTATGGGTCTTGCGGATCGAGGACGAGTTTCGCCTGGGCATTTACAAATGCCTCTCCGCTAATTGTGGGGCTCACACGGTGTTCGTCGAGCAGATGGTACTTCGCTTCAAACATGCTGCCGATGATACTTTCCTGTCGCCAGACTTCTTCCGGCCGAAGTTTCCCATCGGCGGCCAAACATGCCACTTTCGCACTTGTCCCGGTGCCGCATGGCGATCGATCGTACGCACCACCCGGACAAAGCACGAAATTGCGACTGTTGCCGGTATCGCTTTGCGGTGGACCGAAAAGTTCCACATGGTCAATCTCACCATCGTCAGCACCGGTAATCCCCTCGCGGGCTAAACTCTCGCGAATTTGTTCTGTAAGTGCCAACAGACGCGGAATGTTTTCGGCGTAGAGACATTCGCCATGATCCTCGCACAGGAAAAACCAATTTCCGCCCCATGCGATATCTCCGTGAACTGTTCCGACATCGGGAATCGTAATCGGTACCTGCTTTGCATGTCGGTAAGCCGGGACATTTTCGACGGACACACGGTTGCGTCCGTCATAACGACAGGAGACCACACCAACCGGGGTTTCAATGCTGTGGATGCCGGCCGTAATTTTGCCGAGATGTCCCAAGGCGACCAGCAAACCGATCGTGCCATGCCCACACATGTTGAGCACACCGACGTTATTGAAGAAAATAACGCCTGCCGCACACGTCGAGTCGACCGGTTCGCACAGGAGTGCGCCAACCCAAACATCGGACCCTCTCGGCTCGTTGACGATGGCGGAACGAAATTCGTCGAACTCGTCGCGGAAACGCTCTCGTCTTTCCGCGAGTGATCCGCTCCCCAAATCCGGACCACCACCAACGACGACACGCGTCGGTTCGCCCGCAGTGTGGGTGTCGATCACTTCCACAAAACTGAGTCCGCTGTATTGCGTGTGTGTCATCTTGCTAATTTCATCGTCGAGAAGTCCGACGAACAGAGGTCATGGTCTCCGTCGATCCCGCTGCGCTCACACGATACGTTTCGGATTCGCAGCGGAAATCGATGCCTGCCGGAGGGCTTGAGCACAGACGAAACATTGCAACATATTTGTGTCTGCGGTGAAAGTGTGTTAGACCGTCAAGAAGTAGCGTTCGCAAGATGCTCCACGGGCCTCACAACCAAACTCTTACACCGTTCTCCTGGCAAATGGTGAACTGTACGGTTGCGGTCCATGGCGATTCTATCCACAATCTGTGGTATTCAAAGCGAAACCTGCGAGCAGAGCAACAATGACGATAGCGACTTACATCCGCCAAGACCTCGAGGCTCGGATTCGGGCCGGGCGGGATATGCCAGAGAAATTCACCCTGGCAGCCATTGCGGATCAGTACGAAGTCAGTCTCACTCCCGTTCGAGAAGCGGTGGATGAACTGCTCGATCAGGGAATCTTGATCAAGGGAACCAATCGGCGATTGATCGTGAACCCGCAACATGTCGGGCAAAGCGACGGGCGAGTTCTTCCGATTCGACCGGACGCCCCGACAAACTGGGACGATGTCCTGATGCAACACGTGTTGCTCCAAAGTTTGCAGGGCGAACCGATCTTTCTGCGTGAGGAAGCATTCGCCAATCAATTTGGGATTGGTCGCACGTTGCTCCGCCGGATCTTCAGTCGACTCTCTGGCGCGGGTGTGCTTGAGCACGTGCCAAGACGCGGTTGGCGGATTCGTCCGTTTCACGAAGAAGACTTGGCGTCGTACATCGATGTCCGAGAGATGTTGGAACTCAAAGCCTTCGACTTGGCTCGCCCGAGATTCGAGAATGCCGACTTGGAACGTATGTTGGCGGGGAATCAACCGGATGACGATGGGGTCGCGCGACGACTCGACAATCACATTCACCATTACATCGTCAAGAAGGCTCGGAATCGGTACATCCGAGATTTCTTCGCCCACTACGGCGGCTACTATCGGGCCTTGTTTGACTTCGCTGCGTTAGGTGGAGATGTCATCGCGGAGATGGCCGGCCAGCATCGCGAAATTCTGGAAGCCATGCTTGCAAAGAAATGGTCGACCGCACGGGCCGCCTTGTCGAACCACATCCGCGCCCAGGAACCGGCCGTCCGAAAAGTGATCCGGCTTCTCGAAGAAGATCCCGAACAATTGTCCGTGCTGGAAGAAGTCAAGATTCCCACTGTGAAGTCGAACTCAGACAACTGAAGTCGCCTGGCCGGATTCGGAATTTTGAGAAAGCCGTTCCCAGAGTGTTTCGTCGACAAGTATTTCGTGGATACAAATTTCTGGATGGAGCAGGGCGGCGTGACCGACGGGGCGTTCGATGATTTCGGCGTTCGGCATCCGTTCGGCGATCAGCCGCCCGCATCGCGGAGGCACGAGGCGATCGTTGGGTGAAACGATCACGGCGGTCGGAACTCGTAACTCGGTAAGATTGTCTCGTAAGTCGACTTTGGCCAACATGCGAACGCGTCGCGCCATCGATTTCGCCGGGACATCGGCAGTCCGCTCCCAGACACCGTTCTGTACGTCGTTTGGCAAGGCGTCATCGAACAACATCCAACCCCGCAGCCGACGCGTCCAGGCAGGTGACGGCGAGTTCGGTGCAAGGAAACTCAACATCGATGCGGGGCTGATCAACCAACGCCGAGCGAAGTATGCAAAGGTGTTGGACAACACCATTCGTTGAATGAGTTCCGGGTGACGCTCGGCCAAGGTGAGCGCGACCGCCCCACCAAACGACTCCGCCAGCACAATACACGATCGTCCGTCGTTCTCGTTTCGAATTCGTTCCGCGGCGTGGTCGGCAAGTTCAACATACGTGTGCGATCTGTCCTGCGGATAGTTTTCGCAAGCCACGCGATATTCATCATGAAGTCGTGTCTGCCGAAACAGCAGACGACCTGTTCCATCCAGTCCAGGTAGGAAGATCAAAAACGGTTTCGAACTCATGGATTGGGAATCTCACTCGCGGCTGGAATTCCGTTATTGAAACAATACTCACGCTATTGCATCAGAACATCACTCCGCGAACAATGAAATAGCAACGATTTTGCAGGTATCTTGTTCGGGGACGTCGAAGATGGGCAAATTCCATGTGATTTTAACGGACCGTGCCTGGCCCGATGCCGACGTGGAACGGGAGATCCTTCATGAAATCGACGCGGAATTAATCGAACCAACCGGGCCACCGGACTTACTGCGACTGGCGACATCGGCGGATGCCATCGGCACATGTTGGGCACCGGTCGGTCGCGATATCATCGAAGCGACAACGAAATGCCAAGTCATCAGCCGCTTTGGCATCGGTCTTGATAACATCGACATTACCGCCGCGAGCGAGCGAAACATTCTTGTCACGAATGTGCCGGATTACTGCGTCGATGAAGTCAGCGACCATGCACTCGCAATGCTGTTGGCGTGTGCGCGAAAAATTGCATTTTACGATCAGCGAATCCATAACGGCGAATACCGGTTGCAAGCCGGTCCGCCGTTGAAACGATTGCGGGGGCAAATATTGGGGCTGGTCGGTTTCGGCAAGACCGCAAGATCGCTGCGTGAAAAAGCCCTCGCGTTGGGTTTGCAAGTGATCGCGTTCACGCCGTCGGGAAATGATCATGAAACCGGATGCGAAATGGTTTCATTCGAAGAACTGTTGCAGCGTAGCGATTACATCTCGCTGCACGCTCCGCACAAACCCGCCACCGAGAAATTATTGAACGCCGACACATTCGCGCAAATGAAACCCTCGGCGTATCTCATCAACACTTCGCGTGGCGGATTGGTCGATCAGGACGCGTTAGCGGATGCACTTGAAGCCGAGCAACTCGCCGGGGCGGCACTCGATGTCTTCACGCCGGAACCACCGGACTTGCAGCATCCGATATTTCACGACGAACGTGTCATCGCCACTCCCCACGCGGCGTTTCTCTCCGAAGAGAGTCTCCAGGAACTCCGCGAGCGAGCCGCCAGACAGATTGTAGACGTGCTCTCCGGCAAACAACCGGAGAACATCGTCAATGCAAAAGATCCGTAGGTCAAGCTGTTACGACTGCGCATCTGTGAGATTGCAAGGAACGCAAACGATCACAACGAAAGAAGTTGTGTGCTACTGCTAGCTTGCCTAGCAGTGCGAGTGACTAGTGGTCCGGGAGTAGCCAAAAAAAACACTGCTGGACGAGCCAGCAGTGACATCCGTGAACACGGACAAATGCGAATTCGTACTGGGACTGACCTATTACTTAGTCAAGCAGTTTCTTGAGTTTCGCGTCTGCTTCTTTTTCCGCAAGTTCCATGACGCTGCCGACGCGGACCGCGACGCCGCCTTGGCGTTTGCTTTCGTCGGCGGCTTCCATGAATGCGTAGATTGCCAGAGTTTCCTTAGGACTCACCGACGGTTTTCCCGTACGGAAAAAGCGGACGATGTCTTCGAGTAACGGTTGATAACCGTTGTATGGCCCGAGTTCGGAAGACCCCTTTTCACCAATCGCCGTTCCGCCGTAACCTTTTTTGCCGACACGATACCCTTCGAAGACGCCCTCGCGACCGTTGCTCCATTTGCCCTCGACGACATCCCGTTGCCGACTACTTTCGACGCGACGCACAGATTCGATTTCCGGCCCCATCACCGTGAACAACAATTCGACGCCGTGAATCCCATACCAGAACAAGTCGGGATGTGTCGGTTCCAATGTGCAGGGGCTATAGGTCGTCGCTTCTTTGACTTTGCCGATCTTGCCCGCCAATACTTCCTGAGCCCCGGTGGAATAACGCAACGATGACGAGGAGAACACGGGCACATCGTAATGCTCAGCGGCTTTGTAAATCGCGATGGCATCCGCCAGCGAACCGGCGACGGGTTTATCGACGAACACCGGAATACCCGCTTTCAATACCGGCAGTACCTGTTCGAGATGCGGGCGACCATCGTTCGTTTCCAAGAAAACGACGTCGACTTTTTTGACCAAATCCTCGATGGAATCGACAATCTCGACGCCTTGCTCCTTGACCGTCCGTGTGTACATCGGCACGCGTTGGGTGGAAGACTCGATGTCAGGGCTGCCTTTCGGGTACGCTGCCACCACACGAATGCCTGCAAATGGTGGTTCGCGATTGTCGGCGTTCAACAGTTTTGTGAACGCAAGGACGTGCGACGTGTCCAGCCCGATGATGCCCGCTTTCAAATCCTCTCGGCCGGCGAGTTTCCACGGTTTCTCGGCACCGGCCAGTTGTGTCTCGTCAATTTCCGGTAACACAGGATCCAGGTCCCAAAACGCAATGGTTTGATCGTAACTGCCGGTGACAAGGGTCTTGCCATCCGACGACAAATCGCAGCTGGTGATTTTCGCCTTGTGGGCCTCAATTTTGGCTAGTTCCTCACCGTCTTCGCGGTTCCAGATCATGACTAAGTCGCCGCCCTTCGCGCGACCACCAGCAACACTGACCACCGTTTCCGAGTGCCCTGCAAACACCGCTGCATTCACGGGGCGACCATGTCCGGCGAAGAAACCAAGAGCCTTGCCAGTTGCCAGGTTGTAGACGTTGCACTTTTCGTCGGCTCCGGTCGAAACTAACCAGCGACCGTCCGGCGAAAACGTCACACTGGTCCCGTATTTTTCGTGCGGTGGAAGGTTCAGCTCGACTTCTTTCCCGGTTTCCAATTCCCAGACGCGAACGGGTCCGGGTTGTGTCACGCGGGTTTCGTCGCCTGAAGCGGTCGCCAGTTGGGTACCATTCGGTGAGATCGCTACGCCCATCACTGGGTGATCGAATCCTTCGATCGTGCGAATCGACTTGCGAGAGTCCACGTCCCACACGCGAACGGTGCCATCTTCCGCGCCACTGACTAACTGTGAGCCGTCTTTCGAAAATGCGACGGTCATCACGTATCCGCTATGGCCGATTAGCGAATCCAACCGTTTCCGTTGGGCGACATCCCACAACTCAATCCCGCGGAACGCACCGACGGCAAGTGTTTTTCCATCGGGTGAAAATGCCAATGCTTGCGCTTGGCCGGAGACTTTTAGTTTCGCCACGGATTCTTGGGATTCGACATCGATCAGTTGGACCTCGTCGTAACTTCCCGCCGCCACCGTTTTGCCATCGGGCGTGAACTTAACACTCGTCACCCAGTCGGCAAACCCGTCGACACGTCCGAGCGATTTGGCCTGGGCTTGCGACTGACTTTCGTCGGCTTCGCAGCGAGTTTCACACGAGAAGAAAACCGCCGCCACAGCCAGCGGCCAACACAGCATCATTTGCAAAGACATCATCAATTCCGATTGAAAGTTCGTATTCACGAGGCGACTTCATTATCACAACATGATTCGTTGATGCAATCGAACGCATCAAAATCGCTCGTTCTTTTGTCGCTACGATCCCGACTTCACACGCACTATAATTGCCGGACACTGTATCGAAAATGATTGAAAAGAAACTGTCACGAACTCTATGAGTCTATCTGCCGACCCGCCAACCGGTCCACGTTTTGTTGTGGGAATCGACCTGGGCACAACGAATTCCGCCGTGGCCTATGTCGATGCCCATGAGCCCGAATGGGCCATTCGCACCTTTGAAATTCCGCAACTCGTCGCGGCAGGTGAAGTCGAATCCCTCGGCACCCTGCCCAGCTTTCATTATGAGGCGACTGCCGAAGAGTTTTCGCCGGAAGCGTTGCAGTTGCCCTGGAGTGGTGAATCCGCTTCGCGTTCGTTCGTCGGCGTGTTTGCTCGTGAGCAAGGACGGATGGTGCCCGGGCGGGCAATTGCTTCGGCGAAGAGTTGGCTGTGTCACTCAGGTGTCGACCGCACGGCTGACTTACTGCCTTGGCATGGAGCCAGCGATGTCGAGAAGCTTTCCCCCGTTACGGTGAGTGCGCGATATCTACAGCACATCCGTGCCGCGTGGGATGCCCGGTTTCCAGACGATCCGCTCGCGGAACAAGAGATCGTGCTCACCTTGCCGGCGTCGTTCGATGAAGTCGCGAGGGAATTGACTGTGCAGGCTGGTCGGCAAGCGGGTTTGCCTCGTTTGGTACTCATCGAGGAACCGCAGGCGGCGTTCTATTCGTGGATCAATAAACACCGCACCGATTGGGACCAACTCGTTACACCGGGGCAACGCATTCTCGTTTGCGACATCGGTGGTGGTACCAGCGATTTTACGTTGATCCAAGTCCGTCGAGCCTCGGCCAATGATAACGAGGGTGCCCAGGTTGCGTTTCATCGGATCGCCGTCGGCGAACATCTCATTCTTGGCGGCGATAACCTTGATTTGGCTTTGGCTCACCATTTGGAACAGAAACTCGTGCCGGAGGGCAAACTGGAGCCGCGACAATGGTCGGTTCTTGTCCGCCAATGTCGGCAAGTCAAAGAAGACCTGCTCCAAACCAACGGGCCGGAACGTGTCACCGTTACGCTGCCGGGAAGTGGATCGCGGTTGATTGGTGGCGGGTTGCAAACGGAGATCACCCGGGCGGAAGCATTGGAGATCTTGCAAACTGGGTTTCTGCCGGTCGTCGATTTGGAAGCGAAACCGGAGTCCCGTCAGTCGGGTTTTCAGGAGTTCGGTTTGCCCTACGCCCAAGACGCTGCGATCACGCGTTACTTGGCGGCGTTTCTGACGGCTCATCGCGGCGTGTCGATTGACGATGACGATTCGTCCTCGAATCACGATTCCGCACGTCCGGACATCATCCTGTTTAACGGCGGATTCTTTGCATCGACCGTGTTGCGGCAACGATTGATTGATCAGGTGACGAGTTGGTTCCGCAGCGACGATCCAGCATGGTCGCCGATCGTCCTGCAGAACGAGCGGCTCGATTTGGCCGTCGCCCACGGAGCCGCTTACTACGGCATGGTGCGACGTGGGCAGGGCGTGCGGATCGCGGCGGGATTGGCACGCACTTACTATGTCGGCATCGAAGACGAGACCGGCACGTCGCGGGCCATGTGTTTGCTGCCCGCAGGAATCGAAGCCGGGGAAGACGTAGAAATCGCGGAACCGTCATTCCTGTTGCGGTTATCCGAACCGATCGAGTTTCCGCTGTTCGTGTCCAGCACACGACTCACGGACAAACCCGGCGAAATCGTGCCAATCGATCCAGAACAAATGCGAGCCTTGCCACCAATTCGCACCGTTTTGAAGTCGCGTGGGCACGCATCGGGCGAACCGATTCCCGTCGAACTCGTGGGCAAACTCACGGAGGTCGGCACGATGGAAATGTGGTGTCGACAGACGAATGGCTCACGGAGCTGGCAACTGCAATTCGACGTACGAACGGCCACGCAGACGGACATCGCCGCTCATGAGTCGGCTGCCGAGGCGGAAGGGATTCTTTCCGATGAGGATCGACGACAAGCTGACGAAATCATTCAACACACATTCGGTGATCATCCGACAGTCAAGCCCTCGCGGATGATGAAAGACATCGCCCGCGGTTTGTCGTTGAGTCGATCGGAGTTTCCGACGTCACTTCTGCGTTCGATGTGGGACTCCTTCATGGACCACGAAACCGGTCGTCGACGCGGTCCGCAACATGAGGCTCGTTGGCTCAACGCAGTCGGTTTCTGTTTGCGACCGGGTTATGGGTTTGCACTCGATGATTGGCGAGTCGCAGAGACCTGGAAAACGCTGCAAGGAAAACTCGTGCATGCCGATCCTCAGTGCCGTGCCGAGTGGTGGGTGCTTTGGCGACGGGTCGGTGGCGGATTGTCGGCCGGTCAACAAACAGCTCTGGCCACGCCGCTGCTGAGTTCGATTCGCCCGCTCCACAAGCAAATGACAAGCGGACGTGGCAAAGGCGGAGCCGGTCTCACGGACAATTCGCACGAGCAAGCGGAAATCTGGCGGATGCTTGGATCATTCGAGTTATTGAAAGTTCCCGTGCGGATTGAACTCGGCCAAATCCTGCTCGACTTGTACGACCGCCCGAAAATGCAAGCCGTGCGGGATGCGTTGTTGTGGGCACTCGGACGTGTCGGTCAGCGAGTGCCCATGTACGGCCCATTAAACTCCGTATTGCCGCCGGAGATCGTGACTAAGTGGTTGGAGACCTTACTTTCACGCGGTTCCTTGGGATCCGTCGGAAATCTGACGGTGATGCTGTTGGCTCGTCGCACGGACGATCGGTTCCGTGACCTTCCGGCATCGCTTCGAGAACGGGCCGCTGTCTGGTTGGAAACGGAAGACGCGCCGCCGCACTGGGCTCAACTCGTTCGGGAGTGCGGGGAGTTCGATCGCACCGAAGCAGGCCAGGTTTTCGGAGAGTCGTTGCCACCCGGACTGCGGCTGCAAAAATAATTTGCGGGAATCTCGCCGAGACCATGGTAAGGTTTTCCTTGTCGACGGTCATTGCGGATTCGCGTTGGTATCTCGGACCGAACGAACCTGGATCTCCAGCGACTCCAAGCAAATGCCATACAAACTGCGTTGCACAGGGGCTCTTCATACGTTCTGATAACGCCTCGTCCAATTCCATCCGAGAGGGTCCCGAAAACCGAATCGAGCGAATTCATGACGCCACACCCAGACAAACCGAGACTACGCGGGAAGTTTCGCGAGTTCCCACATATCGGTTGGCGAGAATGGCTCGCGTTGCCGGACCTTGGCGTGGACTTCATCAAGGCGAAAATCGATACCGGAGCTCGCACATCCTCAATCCACGCCTACGAAATTGAACCGTTCGAACGTGACGGAGAGAAGTACCTGCGGTTCGAACTCCACCCGGTCCAACGCAGCACGAAGGAAACTGTACGCACAGAAGCGAAGTTACTCGAATATCGAAAAGTGCGGAGTTCCAACGGTCATCAGTCGGTCCGGCCGGTGATTGTCACCCACGTTCGATTACTCGGCCATGTTTGGCCAATTGAATTGACACTAGCCAATCGCGATACAATGGGGTTTCGTATGTTGCTGGGGCGAGAATCGGTCCGCGATCGATTTCTCATCGATCCGGGGCGGTCACATCTGGGAGGACTGCCGGAGGCACTCAAAAAACGACGGACAAAGAAAAGATCAATCAAGTCTAAAGACAAGAAGTCATTATGAAAATTGCCATTCTGTCCCGCAAAGCATCATTGTATTCCACTCGCCGACTCCGTGAAGCCGCCGAGGAACGTGGACACTCGGTGAAGATCGTCGATTATCTCCGTTGTTACATGGATATCACCGCGAATCGACCGAAGGTGATGTACCAGGGCGAACCACTCGACGACTTTGACGCGGTCATTCCGAGAATCGCTGCGACATGGACGTTCTACGGGACCGCTGTTGTACGGCAGTTCGAAATGATGAACGTCTTCACCACGAACGATTCCCTCGCAATTAGCCGATCACGAGACAAACTCCGCTGTATGCAGTTGCTCGCCCGGAAGGGGATTGGCTTGCCAGTGACGGGGTTTGCCCATGCCACGAAGGACATTGACGGGCTGTTGAACATCGTCGGTGGAGCGCCGGTCGTGATCAAATTGCTGGAGGGAACCCAAGGGATCGGCGTGATTCTGGCGGAAACCCGGAAAGCGGCGGAAGCGGTGATCGAGGCGTTTCGCGGCCTGGATGCGAACATCCTCGTGCAAGAATACATCAAGGAAGCCGGCGGTTCCGATATCCGCTGTTTTGTCGTCGGTGATCGGGTTGTGGCTTCGATGAAACGCCAAGCGAAGCCGGGCGAGTTTCGTTCGAACATCCATCGCGGCGGAACTGCGGAGAAAATCCGATTGACGCCGGAAGAACGCAGCACCGCTGTCCGGACGGCGAAAGCGTTGTCACTCAATGTCGCCGGGGTCGATATTCTTCGGTCCAATCACGGACCGGTCGTGATGGAAGCCAATTCATCGCCTGGCATCGAAGGCATCGAACAAGCCACCGGCGTGAATGTGGCCGCGAAAATCATTGAATTCATCGAGAAAAACGAAGGCAAAGGCGTGAAGCAAATTCGTTCCAAGGGGTAGTGTCGGGCTGAATCGCAAACCGAATTCCGTTGAATTTCGATCGTGACACGACACTAGAATCACCTGCACGTCAGGCGAAATCGCGGGCAGTCCGATCCGAAAATCTGGCTTTTATTGGTGCAATCGCTGGGAATCAGTCACTTTTCCAGTTTATACTTAAATAAGATTATCGGAATTCGCCGTTAGCCACGGGCTGAGATCAACGTAAATATCCCGCGGGCGGACGGCACTTCGTCCGTTCATGGATAAAGTTTAGCTATGCAGGTTCGACTTGTTGTCTCGCGCAGACAGGCCAATCACAAGGTCATTGTACTCAAACCGGAAACGCTAGTCGGTCGGAGTGCCGAGTGCAATCTGCGGGTTGCTTCCAAAGAAATCAGTCGAAAGCACTGTCGCATTCTAATCAAAGACGGTGTGGTATCCGTCCGAGATTTAGGAAGTGCGAACGGCACATTCGTAAACGGCTACCGACTCGACGCGGATACCGACTACACCGTGGCGCCCGATAGTGAATTGACGGTCGGCGGTGTCGATTTTCTCGTGCAGTTCACGCCGCCTTCCGATTCGGCACAAGAAAACGACCAAACTATCGCGGAGCCCAAAAAAGGAGCCGATTCGAAGACGGTCGCACAGATTCCCGACGAGACCGTCGCGGAAGCTCCCGTGATCCAAGTCGAAGAAGATTGGGACAGCGAGGAGTTGCAAGAACCTCCAACGCTTGCGGAAACGGATTCCGATGCCGGCATCCCCATCGATGACGACTTCGACGAGGAGTCGCTCGAACTCGACGAGGAACCAAGAACCGAGCCCGGCACAGATTCTGACGAATTCCTCGCGGACTCAGAGGAACCGGCGACCATCGCAGAAGTCCCAGACGACGAATTTCTGGCTGATGAAGACGAGGAATTCACTCAGTTTGCCGACGACGAAGAAGAGGATCGGCTTTCTGTCGAAGATGACTCCGAGCAGGAACACGATAACGAAGAAGGTGATGTCACCGAAGACGATATCACTAACTTCCTCAACGGCATGGACGACGAAACTGAAGACAGCGATGAAAGCCTTGGGGACTTCCTCAAGAGCATCGACTGATGCGTCCGCCGATCCGCTGCGTGTCGAAGATGGCTTGATCGGCGATGTCGACGTGAACCAAGCTGCTCCGCCGAATTTTTCATGCCGGGATACGCCTTCAAATCCCCAGCGACTGATTAGCTGCTCGAAGTCGAGCCCGAACAAGTCACAGAACCACCAGTAACTGTCCCCGAATTGCTTATGCCATCTCCGCGAATACTGTTGGTCAGCCGCGATTTGATGTTTTCATCACCCATCATGGGAGATGCGAAGCGACACGACATGGAATTGGTCGTTGAAGCCGACGCCGCAAAAGCCGCTGAGCGAGCCCATGCAGAATCCTGGTTACGCGTGATACTGGATCTTAGCCATCCATCGCTCACACCATTCGATTTTGCTGACACATCGACCAAGGTCATCGCTGTCGGTCCACACGTTCATCGAGCGAACATGCAGGCCGCACGTGAGGCGGGTTTCGAAAGTGTCCTGACGAACGGGCAGTTCGCGACAATGCGGACCGAGATTTTCGCAGCGTTAGCCAACGAAGAGTAATCGGCAAACCGTACGATTACAGGTCGAGAACCGGCTATGAATAATCGCAGACTTTGTCATCGACCTTCCGCAGCGAACTACGGAGTTCCATAATCTCGGAGATCGGCAAGTTCATCGGAACCTGGTCCCGCTCTCGGACAAGCGTTTTCTTCTCGAGTAGCTCACCAATCGACTCGACCGGGCGTGGTCGTGAGTAGTAGAAACCTTGTCCCAACTCACAGCCCAGTTTTTGTAAAATCTCGTGCTGCTCGCCGAACTCGATTCCTTCTGCCGTCACGTCCATCTCGAGATTGTGAGCTAATTCGATGATCGATTTTACGATTTCGATCGCCTGCTTCGATTGGATCATTCGGCGGATGAACGATCGATCGATCTTGACTGTGCTAATGGGAAACCGTTGGAGATAGCTCAACGACGAGTGCCCCGTGCCAAAGTCATCGATGCACACACAGACCCCGGCCGAGTGCAGAATCATCAGCGTTTGAGCGGCCACTTCCGGATTCAACATAATTGTCGATTCCGTGATCTCGATCTTCAAATCGCTACAAGCAAGACCGTTATTTTCCAGGCAATCCAGCACGATCCGCACTAACGACGGGTCGGCAAATTGAAGGCTGGAAACATTCACCGACATGAATAAATCTTTGAGTTCCGGGTATTCCTGTCGCCACTCGGCCAACTGACGGCACGACTCATTCAGTGTCCACAGTCCCAATTTGACAATAGAGCCAGTTTCCTCTGCCACTGGAATGAAGTCGTTCGGCGAGATCATCCCGCGTTCGGGATGAGACCAACGTGCCAACGCCTCAAATCCCAGAATCTGCCCGGATTGCATGTCGACAATGGGCTGATACTGAAGTTGATACTCCCCGCGTTCGACCACTTTTCGGAGATCGACTTCCAATGCGAAGCGTTCGAACGTGTGCTTTCGCATATTGGGATGGTAAACGCAGCTACGACCTTTCCCCATCGTCTTTGCGTGGTACATCGCCGTATCCGCATCCCGAATCAGCGTCTCGAGACACTTCGTCTTACCGTTTCCAAATGCAATTCCGATGCTGGCCGATACTTCGACCTCGTGTCCTTCCAATAACACGGGAGTTGAAAGAATATCGAGCACCTTCTCGGCCACTTGGGGCGGCACGCCTGAGGCAGGAAGATCGTTCAGGAGGATGACGAACTCGTCGCCACCGAACCGTGCCAGCATGGCCCGCACGCCCGGAATGTCTCCATCACAGTGGGTGAGATCGCGTAATGCGGCTTGCAAACGGGTTGCTACCTCCACGAGCAAGGCATCGCCGGCGTGATGTCCAAGACTGTCGTTCACGAACTTGAAACGATCGAGATCCAAGAACATGACGGCAAACTGACGCTGGGAATCTTTCTGAGCCGATTTTAGCGCTGCGTTTAACCGGTCCGTGAACAGCACTCGATTCGGCAGACCGGTTAGAGGATCAGCCGCCTGTCCGCGGGTAATGTCCGACTGCGACCCCGCAATCCGAATCACTCGTCCGGCTTTGTCGTGCACGGCGACACCGCGAGTCAGAACCCAGCGGTATGTTTGATTCTCGTGCAACATTCGATGTTCGCATTCGAACCGCGTACGTTCTCCCGAATGAAGTTTCGCAAGCACATCGCGAACGTAGTTCAAGTCTTCAGGGTGAATGCGATCAAACCATTCTTTCGGAGTCTCGCCGATCTTCTCTCCAAGCAATCCGAGCATGGACTTCCAATGGGGAGAGTAATAGACCGTTCCGCCGAGCAAGTCCCAATCCCAAACACCATCATTTGAAGCCGAGTTCGCCAAGGCATAGCGGGCTTCGCTTTTGCGGAGATTTGTTGCCGTCTGCCCACAACTCAGGAGGTGTTTCACACGGGCGATACACAGTTTCAGGTCGACAGGGGTGACAACGACATCATTCGCTTGAGCATCGAAGAAATCGACTTGAACCTCAGGATCATTTTGATCGGTCAACACCATAACGGGTAGATCGACGACAGAATGCGTCTGTCGGATCGTTCTCAGCATGCGGAGGCAGTCATCGCAGAGTTCGGTGTGGTCGAGAATAACCGTCGCCGCATGACTCTTCGAAATCAATTGCCCGATCGCGCCCCCAGCGGGAGCGAACGTAACTTTGCATGCCTCCGATTCCAAGGAATTCACGATCGCACTCCCTACCGGGGAGCGACCGACAACTAGAAGATTTCCTTGGGAATCAGTCATACTATTTGTACCCGTCGAGAACAATCTCTCGTGGCCACTCTTTACCGTCCGCATTTCATATCCCCTGTGAATTCCGGTAGAATTCAATGCAGACGAAAGTGAACCCGGAGTTGTGCCCGTTGTACTCAGTTTAATCAAGTGTAGTTCAACTATGAACTCGTTCGGGTTTTGCGAAACGAATTGATCAAAAAATACAGCGAAAACTTCGCAATTTGAGCCATGCCCGCTATATCCGTTCCAAAAATAGCGATGACACCGCCAAGTGTCCCTAAATCAAACTAGGGGTACGGTATCGGACAGTAACGATTCCCCCGGATATACGGTTTTCCAGGAAATTCAGGAGAGATGTGTGTTTGACCAGTCAATGATCGAACTTCTGCAAGAGCAGCATCAGTTCCCATGCACCTTTACCTTCAAGGCCATCGGACGTTCAAGCGCCGGCTTTGCCGCTCAGGTCGTGTCCGCTGTGCGTCGGGAACTCGACGGCACCGAAGACCCTCCGCATTCGCTTCGTCAGACGTCCGGCGGTCGGCATGTCGCAATTACCGTGGAACCGGTCGTCGAGACTGCAACTCAAGTCCTCGCGATTCACCGGGCGATCGGGGAGATCGATGGGCTAGTTGTGCAACTATGAGATTTTTCCCAAAGTCATGAGATCGGGACCCACGTCGCAACAAGAGGACTTCCATGCCAACGCCGACATTGTCTGTGAGATCAATTCGACTGACGCGAACCTTGGCAATGGGCCTGATGAGTTGTCTTGTCAGTAGCACAGCAATGTCCGAGGAATACACCAATCTCGAAATCCGGGAAGCAAGTCGCCTAGAAGACCAATTACCAGAGATCGCCAATACGCCGATTGTTGTTCCCAAGGACGAAACGAAGGCGGACACATTTCTGACCGAGACCTTCACCCCAATCGTTGACCATATCGCGAACATGCCGGTTGATCTGCTCGAAGAGGCTGCAGCAGCACATCAACGGGCCCGCGTACGACTCACCAGTCAAACTCGCGGAAAAAAACAGCCCTTCCGACTGGCGGAGGACATCTCTGAAAATCTTTCCGAGTACGAATTTCGCCCGCTGACCGTCTACGGAGTGCTCGAATTTCTGAGAGAGGTCTCGCTTCCGGACCCCGACGACGATGCACCTCTGCGGTTTGGTGAAATGGCGTATGTCGAGTCCAATGGCAAGCTGTTGCGTATCCTCGTTGAGAACATGCCAGACGGTTTACCAACAGACAGCCAAGCGAAAGTCCGTGTCTCAGCGACCGGATTCATCATTCCGGTGACTTTTTCCGGTGACACCGCCGACACTTCGGAACCAGTGTTGGTTGCCCCCTGGTTGAATTGGCATCAGCCGTCATTGGAAACGGACCTCTTAGCAGACGTGAAAGACAGAACTGTCGGCATCAAGCCAGCCGAACGGTTTCCAATGATGAAAACGCTCGCGCATGCCCGCATGATCGACTACAAAGCTCAACAGCGACTTGCCGAGGATGTTTGGCGAGACATGCAACAAGCCATCCAATCTGAGCGTGCCGAGAAAGCAAATCCTCATAATCGACAACGATCGGACATCTTGTTTGTGGACTTGTTCAAGAATCCCGACCTCTATCGTGGAAAACCGGTGACACTCACCGGAACACTACGGTCACTGGCAAAGTGGCCGAATGCCGACGTCAACGGCTTCGAGATCGATAGCGTTTACGAAGCGAGGATTTTCCCGGAAGACGGCCAGTCGAACCCCGTCATTGTCAACTTCCTAGAAAACCCCGCCCGAATCCCCATCAGTGACGATCTCAATCGCCCCGTCCGATTCACCGGATACTTTTTCAAAATGTACGGTTACCGTGACCAAGCCGACGTCTTGCGTGTCGCTCCACTGTTCCTTGGCCGACAGATCGAAGAAGTACAGATACCAAGCACCGACTTGGCTGACGAATGGATTCTGATCGTTGGCGGAGGAATCCTCACACTGATCGTCGCATTTGTTGTCTGGTCGCGTATGAGTGACCGGCGATTCCAGAAAAATTGGCAATCTAGGCAAGATGAGCCTGATCCCGATCTCTCGCAATTGGATTAAAATTTCGATAAATGTCAATATCAGTGGTTTCCGACTTGTATTCTCTTCGAACTCCTCTAAGATATGCGTAATTCATTCGTGTGCGGCATATGGGTATTATCGAGACGAATTCTTCCCCCCTTGCACACATCTATACCCCGTTGGTTAACCCTACCAACGGGGTTGCTTTGTTTTTAGAGGTAGTCGCCTCATCACACGCAATGCGCGTGTTGAACTCAATCGAGCGGGCCATTAGCCCCCGAATGCCCCGTAGCGACGCACACCGCGATTGAACGCGATTCTATTGGCGATCAATAAGACAATCACCCATCCGAATTCGATCGCCAGTTCCTGCGCAAGCTCGACATGCGTGTATTTTCCGAGCAAGATTGTAGCCGGTACATAGGCTAAGTACTTGAACGGAAGATAGATAATCCATTCCCCGAACCCGCCTAGCCAATCGAGTGGGATCATATGTCCGGAGAGGAAGTAGTTGATCATCATGTAGATGAAGACCAACGAACTCACTTCCAGCCACCAAAATGCAACCAAGCCGATTAGCGATTCCAATAGGAACCCCACTAGGAACGCCATCACCAGGGAAAGCCCCCACCCGGCAATCGTCCAACCATCGGGCCAACCTGGTAGGTAATCGCGGCAGAGCCAAAAGACGAAGATAAATGGCCCTGTCGCCATTGTGAAGTAAACGAGTTTGTGGGCGATCCGATGCCAGAATAGATAACCAAGCATATCGATCGGCTGCGTCAGATACTTTTTGACGCTACCATCACGCACGGATTGGGCAATCCCCGTTGAAAGCCCTGGCATACTGGAGAACGCTCGGCCAACCATCGCCATGAGATAGTAGGCCACCATGTCGCCGTAGCTGTACCCGTTAAGCGTCGCAGAGGCTGCACTCTGATAGATCGCTCCCCAGAGAAACACCTGCGTCACAATTGGCAGAAATCGGACCAAGGTGGCGAAGACGAAATCGCCGCGATAGACAAGCCGTTCTTCAACGCAAGTTCGCAGAATAAACCAATTGATACGGAGACTTGCGAGCATGGTTCGTCACACGGTTTGATCGTGAGATCCCAAAAGTAGGGCGGCTAGCGGTCAATGTCCGGGGTTGCAGCGTCAACTCCACGGGCTGAGTTTGGCTCGCTTTCGAAGACTTCAGCGATGACTTCTTCAAGCGGACGATCTTGAACGCCAACATCTTCGACTTGGTAGTTTTCCAGCAGTTCAGACAGAATCTGCGGGATCTTCTGTCGTGGCACGGCAATCTTCAATCGTGGACGAGTTGCATTCACGACAGTTCCAAAACGCTCCAAGTTGTTCGGCCAATCACTGCCGCCGAATTGGATATCCACGATTTTGTGCTGACTGAATCGGTCGACAATTTCCGCGATCGGCCCGTCGTGTTTGATCTCGCCATGATTGATGATCAACGCACGTTCGCAGAGTGCTTCGACATCCTTCATATAGTGACTCGTCAATACGACCGTGAGTTGCCGCTCGGTTTGGTACTTGCGGAGAAACTCCTGGACGCGGCGTTGCGATACAACATCGAGCCCGATTGTCGGTTCGTCGAGGAGCAGCACATCCGGCGAGTGGAGCAGGGCGGCTATTAATTCCATCCGCATTCGCTCGCCTAACGACAGCTCACGAACCGGTTGCCCGACTAGGCGTTTGACTTCCAGGAGGCTCGTCAACTCGTCGACACGTCGTCGGAAGTCGTCCGGGGGAATCCGGTAGATTTCCTGATGCAACCGGAACGATTCCTGGGCGGGCAAGTCCCACCAGAGTTGATTTTTCTGCCCCATCACGAGCGAGAAACGACGACGGTAAGCGTTTTCCCGATGCCAAGGCACATGATCGAGAACCGTCGCGGTCCCGGACGTCGGGTGGATCAGTCCGGCCAGAAGTTTCAGCGTGGTTGTTTTTCCGGCACCGTTCGGACCGAGAAACGCGAGCATTTCGCCCCGCTCGATCTCAAAACTGACTTTCTCGACGGCGTGAACCTGCTTGAATTCACGACGGAACAAGCCCTTGACCGACGCGAGCAACCCCTCGCGTTTTTGGTAAACGGTGTATGTCTTTGTCAGATTGCGAACGTCAATGGCCAACATGCCGACATCATAGGGTGACTCGGCAGCAGAATCGAGGGAACAGCCGCCCGCAAACTCGGAGAAATTCCACGCGACGGTTCAAATACGTTTTGACCATCGACCGCAGCCGAAAATCTCTGACGTTCTACGAAGCTCTTAGGTCGGCAGAGGTTAGCGACGATAGATCGTACTTGCGATTGCAGCCTGACTCGACATCCAATGCTCAATCGGAGCCGGTCGTGCAAAATAATATCCTTGGGCCACTTCGAAGTTGACTTCCCGACAAGCTTCCAGCTCGGCAGCGGTCTCGATGCCTTCTGCAATCGTGACGACTCCCAACTCCTGGGCCATTCGCACGAGTGATGCCACCAACCGACGATGTTCACGAGCTGCGTTTGGCAAGCTGCGAACAAACTGAATGTCGAACTTCAGATAATCCGGGGGCAACTCGCTCAGTTCCACCAACCGGGCTTGCCCGGCCCCAAAGTCGTCGTAAGCAAGCTGCATGTTCAGTTCGTTGAGCACTTGTGCCAATTGACGAAGGAACCCCAACGCGGGAACCGCCGCTTCATGAATCTCTAGGCAGATGTTCGCTTCTGGAAACTGATTGCGAAGAGCATATAGAGATGGAAACAAGTTCGGACTGGTCAGTTCCACAGGATGTGTGTTTAGAAAAATCAGGCTTGGCGAGTGTAACCGACTGGCGACTTGCAAACTCTGTTCGCGTGCCAAAACACTCAGAGACTCTTCCTCATCGGCATCCGCGGCCGCCTTAAATAATCGATCTGGCGATTCGAGCCCCTCGACGCGACATCGCAACAACGCCTCGTAACCAAGCAGGCTTTCGTCTTCAAGGTTCACGAGTGGCTGAAAGTAGGGGACCACCATCCGCTGAGTAAGAACTTGGCCAAAACGCAAGAAAGTCAATGCCTGATCGTTTGCGTCGACTTCAATCGTCGTCCCGTTGGAACGCGTATTCACATGTCGAATGCGGAACTGCACCATCCCGAATTGCAAGTTGTCCCCATCGCTGAGCTGATGGAGCCCTTCTCCTAAACGCTTCCCATTGAGGAAAGTTCCGTTCGTACTTCCCAGGTCTTGGACAAACAAATCGTCAAGAATCGTGCTTAACACAGCATGGTTGCCCGACACAGTGCGATCCGGCAAATAAAGCTGGTTTTCTGGACGGCGACCAATACGGAATGGGCTTCCCGTGATCGTAATTTCCGACAACGGCCCTTTGGCATGTAGTCGGCCTTGCATCGACCAGCCGGTATTGTTCTCTAGATGATCCCGTTGAGACGCAACGTGCGCATCCGACATCCGGTCAGCATCCATAATGACTCCGCCAAAACTGTCGGGAAAGCTGTTTTTAGAGAAGTCGAATTGATCGGATCGCATGTGAAACCTTTTTATTCGTTGGACCCAGAATGGCAACGAAGACCTAGTTTTACTGTAGGTCACGGATACACGAGAAAAAGATTTGACGCTCCCGAAATCGATTCTTGGGCTGCTATCGTTAACAAAAATACCCATTCTGACGGTTAAGCCCAAGAACTCTGGCGAAAACCAACGGATTTACAGCACTTCTTCACTTGACTAAACGTCCACCATGTTTCGCAACTTGCGTTCCCGCCTTCAAACAGAGAGAATTTGCCGTGCTCCGAAGCGATTCCGTTCGTCATCCAATTTTCGTCAGCGTGCGTGGGGAATGATGTGGCCGAAATCTGGCATTATTTGCTCGATGACGAACCCGAAGGGCCTGTCTCCCGCGAGCAACTGCAAGAACTCGCAACAGCGGGCGTAATTACCCCGGAGGATTTGGTTTGGCGAAAGGGAACCGACGATTGGGTTCCCGCCAAGAAAGTTCGCGGACTTTTTCAGCCGTCGGGACGTCCAAACTCGCGAAGTTCGGTGCCGGAAGAAGACACGACACGGTCTCGCAGCACAGATCGGAAAAGCTCTGTCCACGATTCATCGCGAGCCCAACCGACGAAAACAGCCGGTGACAACGAAATCGAAGTTCCCGCTCCCGACAGGAGAACAGGACTGCCGCTGCCGATTTTATTGATCGGACTTCATGCGGGAGTCACGGCTGCAGTGACATTGCTGCAATCGAGTCAAACCAGTTCCGCAGCGGATTTGGGTTCCCAATTGGGATCGGTCACAGGCATGTTGGGTGGATTGTTTGGCAACGCGCTCAACGAAGCCGGTTTACCAACGACTGCCAGTCCGTCTTCGCTGCCGACTACGATCTCAAGCGGCGTCGGGTGGTTCGCCAGCCTACTTTCGGCGTTGACGGTGCCGCTAATCGTCTTCGAAGCCGCCGTTTGCTACGGACTTTTCACGCATCAGTGGTGGGCTCGACGAATCGCCTTGTTGACCTACGTTGCACCGATTCTTATGGCTGTCGTTTCGCTGGTCAGTCCTGTTAGCCTCGGTTCGCCATTGAAACTCACAATTGATGCACTCATCGCAGCAGGAATCATCTTCTTCCTGACCCGTCCCTGGGTACGCGACTATTTCGGCGACGAAGAGATCAGTTGGAGATTGTGGCTTCAACCGTTTCGGCGAAGCCACGAAGAATCCGAATGACACGAAAAAGATCACTGAAACCGACGGTGCGAACGGATCCGCTGAATTTCCTTCGGCGTTAGCAGCCCTTCAAGATTATCGATGAAGGTCGGCGAGCTGTGCCACAAACCCAGCACATCGAACAGTTCTTCGAGCCGTTGTTCGTCTAACCCGAAGTCCTTTTTCAACTGCTTTGCCTGATCGGGGTGCATATCTTCGAAGTGGCTGATCATCAGGAATTCACCGTGATTCGGCAAACTCAGGTGCAAGGATCGCAACTCCGTCGCCAGATCATGATCGATCGGCAAGTCAATCTTTTCAGGACCTTGATTGAGAAAGTCGGTTGCGACCTCTGGCTGTTCGTCGACGAGCCGAGCGGTCGTTTCACAAGCCGCGTATAAGATGCTTTCGTCGACGAGCGATGCTCGAATCGGTCCGTCCATGAGGTGTCGTTGCCACGTTTCAGCCAATAAGTCGAGCTGAACCCAAGCTGGAACCGCTTTCAGAAACGGAACTTCCGTCAGGAAACCAAACGATTCGTAATTTGGCGGTTCATCGGAAAGTTGCTCGGCTAACGTAAGCCGTTCCCAAGTTTCACAAAACGCGATTCGAAAAGCTGTGTAGCTCAATCGCGTTGGTGGAAGTATGTCAGAGGCAATATGAAGCATGATGATGTTCGGTCAATTGCGGTGCGTTGTTCAATCATTTCTTCCATTCTATGCTGCCGTGCAGAACGACCAATGACAAGACGAACTCACGCGTCTTCGAACGAGATTGTTGTTTCTCGAACACCACAGAGTCGTATATCTTACCCATCCGATCAGCAAGCCCCCGGATTTCCCCTATTTCCAAGCGAGAAGCAACGAATATCGCGCTCGGTGAGCGTCCCGCTATGGAGTGCCGATGCCACAAGGACGCGATTCGAGCCGAACTCCTTTTGCCGGTGAATATCAGCGACGGACCGGATTCCCCCGCCGGTTGTTAACTCGATATGTGGAAATAGGTTGCGAATTTCATGACACAGTTCCTCCGTGCCGGTTCCATTCTCCATCCCCACACTTCGAACGTCCAGAACAATGAATCGGTGAATCCCAAGCATTGCGACCTGCTTAACGATTTCTAGAGCTGAGAGACTTGCCCACTCGTCAATCTGTACTCGAGGCTTGCCGGAGAGCAGATCGAGACTGAAAACGAGGCGTTCTGGCTTCGCAACTTCCTGAAACTTTGTGAGCAGCTCCAAGGACGGCAGCGATTCACTGGCAATAATCGCCGAATGCACCCCGGAATCGAAGGCGGCTTGAAGTTCCCCCGTCGAGCGAACGCCCATATCGATTTCTACATCGAAGCCGTTCTCGACAAGATCACACCAGATCGCAATTTGAGACCGCCGTCCCTCGATAGCATCCAGGTCGGCAACGTACAATTGATTGAGTTGAAGCTGTTGACGAAACGCCATCGCTACGTTTAACGGAGAGGCCGAGTCCGCTAATCGACTTTGAACGGGGCGATAGTTTTCCCGATGACCGGCCACGCCACGCACAACCTGCCCATCAAGTAAATCGAGAACTGGCAATATCTGCATCAGGAAACGCTCAGCATGGCGGATGAATCAAGTTCACAGACAGTCGATGATCCCGAATCGGAACCGGTTCGAAAACCCTTCTGGAGAAGATTGATGTACTTCTTGCTGACCCGAGTCGCCACGGTGTACCTCGGGATTTGCCTGATCGTATTCCTGATCCAACGACAAATGTTGTACCATCCGACTCGCGTCGCCCGTATCACAACGAATGATGCTCAGTTCCCCGCGGACGTTGCCGAAGACATCAAATTCGAAACGAGTGACGGGTTAACCCTTCGCGGATGGTACTTCAAAGCCGAAGAAAAAGCTGCCGACGAGGAAGCCGGCGACGCAGAAAATCAGAGCGACCGACGCGTTGTGCTGTTTTTCCATGGCAATGCAGGTGACCGGCGACATCGTCAGAATGACGTGCGAATATTTCGGAAGTTAGGGGTGGATGTCTGTCTGATTGACTACCGTGGATATGGTGACAATCCAGGGGCGCCGTCTTCCACGGGGCTGGCACACGACGCCCAAGCTGCCTGGAAGTTTTTGACCCAGAAGCGGGGAATTCGACCGCAACAGATTGTGTTATTCGGAGAGTCGTTGGGCAGCGGGGTAGCCGTGCGACTGGCGGCGGAGTGTTGTCAAGATGGAGAGCAACCAAGCGGGCTCATCCTGCGAAGTCCATTTTCCTCGATTGCTGATGCGGGAGCGGAACGGTTTCCCTGGCTGCCGGTGCGAGCGCTGTTGCGTGATCGCTTTCCGTCAACCGAATACATCCCGCAGGTGACTTGCCCGATTCTCATGATTCACGGCACTGCAGATCGGATCGTCTCCTATCGCCTCGGCCAGAAACTTTTCGCAGCCGCCCCGAGCGAATCGAATGCGGGCATGAAGAAACGTTTTCTGACTCTAAAAGGCGTCGGACACAACGACATTCTGTTTTCGGCCGGTCGAATCTATGCCAACGCCGTCCATCAGTTCCTTAACGACTTGCCATCAAACTGATGGTCGTCATCAATCGCTGACAACGCGTCCCGGTGGGATCATCCCATGTGGTTTCGTCAGTGCATCGTACAATTTCGGCCGACGGTCGGCTTGACGATGTAGGGATATCACACCCGGTTCGCGAGACGCTGTCTTCCGTCGCGCTAACTCCAAATCGAGATCGGCATACAGGATCGTTTCTTCGCGTTCATCTGCAGCTGCCAGTGTTTTCCCGAATGGATTGCATATCCGGCTGCCACCGATAAACGGGCAGCCGCGTTCCACACCGACGCGGTTGACCGCGGCAAAGTACACGCCGTTCTCCATCGCACGAATGTTCGCCACGTGAGCCGGTAGACACTCCGCCCCCTTCGGCCAATTCGTCGGCAACGCGATGAGATCCGCCCCGGCCAACGCCAGACATCGTGGCGGTTCCGGCAAAGTGGCGTCGTAACAGATATTCAGGCCGACTTGAAAGTCTCCGACAGCCCCAATCTTCACAAGTTCGTCGCCATAACTAGCGACTTTGTCCACACCGATGAACGGTAGGTGCGTTTTGCGGTATGACACGATCGAGCCATCGGAGCCGATCAAAACAGCGGTGTTCCACACTTGCTGTTCACCGCGTTCGATCAAACCGACCACCAGCGAACACCCAAGTTCACGACAAAGCGATTGCAGCGTTTCCGTGGCCGGCCCAGGAACTGGCTGAGCAACTTCGAGTGCTTCTTCCAATGTCTCGTAGCAATATCCGGTCAGAGAGCATTCCGGAAAAATGACCAGTTCCGCGCCATGCTTTCTCGCTTGCCGGGTTTTCGCAGCCACGCGTTCCAAATTGCCTGCCACATCCCCGAACAAGACATCGGTCTGCACTCCTGCAATCTTCATATCAACTCCTATTGGATTTCACATGGCGACATCGGCTTCGCGAGCAACAAAAGGGTACGCCACGTTCGTGAAATCGTCCAGAGTTGATGTCCCGCTGACTAGAAATCCGCGGGGATGCTAGCCAACCGGAATTGGAATTGCTATGTTATGCGGCTTGACGCAAATTCCCGTTGTGAGCTTTGTCGTCGGATTCCATTCGATGTCGTCAGTTCGAAGAATCGTCAGACGACCATAACAACGGTGCCGATTACCCAGGACCCGCAATTTCATGAGTAAGAGACGTCTCGAACAACGCCGGATTGCCGAAGCGGCCGAACGAATCGAAGGGGATGCGCCAGAGCGGAAACGCGCGACGCGGAAGACCAAGGCGAAAACCAAGCGAGCGAAGTCCACGACGACTCGTCGAACAAAAGATAAAACTCCCGCGCGTCGACGTGTGGTGTGGTGCGTGTTTAACGGCAGCATGAAGGAAGAAGCTCGGTTCCCTTACGATCAGAAGGAAGCCGCTGAAGAGAAGTTAGAGCAATTGCGGGCGAAAGCCACCAAGAAACTTTACTTCTTGCAGCCGGTGAAAGAAGCGTTGACCGACGCTGCCATCGCTGCTGCGAAAGAAGAGGCTGCGGAGATCGAAGACGAAGAAACGAACGTCGACGAAGACACCACTCAAAATGAGTTGGACGACGACGATGACTCATTCGATGACGACGACGACAGCGATGATTCGCTCGATGATGACGACGACGATGACGATGATAGCGATGACGACTAACATCGCCCACGTTTCACCGTTTCCGCTCCTGTGAAATCCTGCTTTGCAGGAGCGACCGCGACACAAGTTCGCCCTACGGTGTTCTCGGTCGGTCGTGGATACGAATTGGCCTGCTGACTTCCACGAAGACACAGCCAGTCAAACAAACGCTGCAAACACTAGAAAAGCCCGAAGATGTCATGCATCTTCGGGCTTTGATTTTCGATCAATCGTCGAAATTTCCGATTAGGAAATCCCTTGCAAGCGGTTGATGCGAGCGCGGCGTTCGGCTCGACGGCGAGCGCGGCGTTTCTGATCGCTCGGCTTTTCGTAGTACTCGCGCCGACGCATTTCCTTCTTGACACCGGCGTGCTCGACCAGTTTTCGGAATCGCTTCACGGCGTCTTGAACCGACTCATTCTCACGCAGACGCAACTTAACCACTCACAGGCTCCTTTCAACGATGTTCAATTCATGAATTTCAAGAAAGGGGCACAGCGCAAACCGTGCCCGGAATACCGAACTATAACGGATACATAGACATCACGCAAACCGGACTGATTGCGAAAATGCCTACTTTTCAGCCCAATAATCAAAAACAAGCACCTCTTTGAGATGCGGACGCAAGACTTTGACGAATTCCTGGTGAGCCGGATGCGGCAAATATGCGTCGCGATCGGCTTCGCTGCCAAATGTGACCAAGAACCCATGCGTGAAGCCGGCGGCTTTGCCTTCGGGGCTGATATCGGTGCCCATCTCGAAGTCTTTGATGGTGGTAATCTTCTTCGGCAAGGCAGCGAACGCATCGACAACTTCTTGAATATCTTCTTCGCTGGACTCGTCTTTGAACTGGAACAAGACGAAATGCCGAAGTAACTTGCCCGACTTCGCCGAGGAATTCATCCCCAACGCATCCAACATCACCTCGGCGACGAACTGGTTACCGGCGGCATTCAGGTGCACACCATCGGTCGTCAGCACGTTTTTCTCCGCATCCTCCGCGTTGATTTCCTTGAGTTTCTCGTGGAAAGCCCCACGCAAGTCCAGATATGCGACGTCCTTCTGCTTTGCAACTTCTTGACCGATCTTGCGATACTCATCGAGCATGCCATCAAGCTTGAGCGGATTATCCGCTTTCACGCGTTCGCCAATCACACTTGGTGAACTGAGAATCACCTTTGCGCCGGCATCTTGAATCTGCGTGATGATGTCTTCCAGACCAGCCCGAAAATCGTCCTTGCTCGTCCCGCGATCGCGGATCGAATGCCAGACGTCGTTGATACCAATGTAAATGACTACCACAGTCGGTTTTCGGTCGAGCACGTCACGCTTCAGGCGTTTTTGCAGGTCTGGAACACGATTCCCGCTAATTCCGGCGCCAAGGACTTCGATCTTGGCATTTGGGCGGCGTTCTTCGATGGCTTTCCGTACCAACGTCACATACCCATTCGGACCGGCACCGGCCTGGGTGATGGAGTC
The DNA here is from genome assembly GCF_984380535.1 of Thalassoroseus sp. Taxonomy (NCBI): domain Bacteria; kingdom Pseudomonadati; phylum Planctomycetota; class Planctomycetia; order Planctomycetales; family Planctomycetaceae; genus Thalassoroseus; species Thalassoroseus sp. The sequence goes on along the minus strand of NZ_CFHRBF010000010.1, from coordinate 8,987 downwards.
GCCGAGGAACACAATCCGCTCGTTGTCTCCCAACGTAGGAAATTCGTTCGCGGATGCAGTCATACTGAGTAATCCCATTCCCATAACGACACCGACAATACTCCTCAAACGCAGCATGATGTTGATCTCCTCGAGAGTTCAGTGTGGCATTTCGAGCGACAATTGAGGACAGATTTTGTCCTGTCACGAACATAACGCCCACCGACTCTCGATGCTACAGTTCGGACTGTCTAAAATGGGCGGGCAATATGCATTGCTGCCGATGACGACTGAAGACGAATAAGGGGTGCGGTTTCGGAATGGAATATTTGCTCGCATTAGAGACATCCTGTGATGAAACAGCGGCAGCGGTCATCTCGCGGGATCGCCAAGTGCTTTCCAGTATCGTTGCCTCTCAGGCGGAACTGCACGAGCGTTACGGCGGAGTGGTTCCGGAAATCGCCTCACGTGCCCACGTTCAGCGAATCTTGCCGGTCATCGATGAAGCCCTCAAAACGGCTGGGATTCAGTTAACCGACCTAGATGCCATCGCGGTCACGACAGAACCAGGACTGGTCGGATCGCTGTTGGTCGGATTGACGGCTGCAAAGACACTCGCGACAGTTCTGCGTATCCCGCTGATTGCAGTCAACCATATCGAAGCCCATTTGTATGCTTGCAGAATGGCAGCGGAACGCGAAGTGTTTCCGGCGGTCGGCCTTGTCGTGAGCGGCGGACACACGAACCTTTACGATTGTCGGTCGGCTCTCGAATTCCATCTACTCGGCTCGACGATTGATGATGCAGCCGGCGAGGCGTTCGACAAAGTGGCGATCCAACTTGGACTGTCTTATCCCGGTGGTCCGTCTATCGAGACTGCAGCCGCCACAGGAGACGCGACCGCGTTCGATTTTCCTCGCACGTTTATTCACAATGATCGGCTGGAATTCAGTTTCAGCGGCATCAAAACAGCCGTGCGCTACCAAGTGACCGGCGTGCCCGGGTCCCGACAACCGGCCCCGCCTCCGTTGACGCCGAACCGAGTTGCCGACATGGCGGCCTCGTTTCAGGCGGCTGTCGTGGATGTCTTGGTTGCGAAGTGTGAACTGGCGTTGCATCAAACCGGTCATCGCAACCTGTGCATCGGCGGTGGTGTCGCGGCTAATCGAGAGTTGCGTGAAAAATCCATGCAATTAGGGAAACGGCTCGACTGTGACGTCTACTTCGCTCCGCTAAATCTCTGCACCGACAACGCTGCGATGGGAGCAATCGCCTGGGAACTTTTTGAAGCCGGTCGCGTGGCACCGCTGGATCTTGACGTCACTCCGGGGCTGGTTCGCGCCGAACGGTGACACAGTTCCAGACTGATCACAGAGCGATGAGGAACACCATCAGAATGGCCATCCAGACGAAGCCGAGTACGTGCCAGAATGCTCCGCAAACCGTCACGCCCCAATAGTATTCATGGTCATAACGGTCTGCAAAGCTTTTGAGCGTGACGAGGATCAGGAACAGCAGGGCGATCGAGACGTGCATTGCATGGAGGAAAGCCAACACAAACGTGAACGCTGCCGAGCCGGTGGAAGCGGCCGTCGCCGTGCGTTCTTGTTGCTCAAGCAACCACCATAGGGCATAGCTTTGCACACTGACAAACAACGCCCCCACGACCACCGCGAGGACCATTCGCCGCCGAAACGGCCGTTGTTTTTCGACCCGCACTAACCCCTGTGCCTGGAGCAACAGCACGCTCGTCCAAAACAATAGAATCGTGCTAATCCAGAATGCGATCGGCAAATGGAGTCGTTGACCAGGCCCTAAGACGGGGCCGGAATCGAGCGGAAAGAGTTTCGTCAGTCCCCAAAACAGTGCGAAAACGGTTGTATAGACAACCAAAATCGCACGAAAGAACCGAATGGCGAAACCACTGGCATTCTGGCGACGGTGTTGCGTCAGGAACGTGTCCATCGGGAACTCGGAACAAGGCGGAAAAACTACTCGTCATTCCAATTATCGCCGGTCGTCAAGCCTGCCTGTTCCTCCGAGACGATTGCATCCTCGTTCTGAGCATGAACTCGGCACCCTGAAATGCGGTTGCCACGGCCTTCGCCACGAAACCGCACCGCATGTGCCGCGATACTTTCTGAACGGGTGTCGGAGATGGTACTACTGAGAATGCTGACTTGCTGACAGCCTTCCGCGTCGATCCCCACTGGCACGCCGTCCAGAATTTGGCAGCCGACGACATCGACTCGCTGACAACGAACCAGTTCCAACGGCGATGCACCACTGACCTGACCAGCTTCGCTCTCGTCCCGGAAATTACAGCCACTGAGCACGCAATCGGTCGAATCCACAAACCGCACGCCCATTCCATAAGCCGGAGTATGACGACGAAACGTGTTACCGGTCGATTGAATCTGTTTTGATTGCTCGACCAGAAGATTCCGATTCGTAGCAGAATAGATCACGTTGCCACTCAACGAGATACCGTGTCCGCCGGTGATATGCACGTTGTTTTCTTGGCTGCCAATAATGTTCCCGCTAATCGCCCAAATTCCGGGTCGGTGTTTCTGAGCAGGATTGCCCAGAATCCGAATGTTGCAACCGCCGGGTGAGTCAGTGGCCTGGATCGTGTTCGAACAGATCGTCACTTCCGCGACACTGGCTCCCTCCGCGGTGGTATCGACGAAAATCTCCGCCGTCGGTTCCGGTGTCGACTCGAATACGCGGTGGTTGTTGTATTCGATGTCGTTGCCCGTAATTTGCAGGTTACGGATCTCGGAATTTTCGATGCGAATCCCGCCCAGCCGATTGTAGCTGATGTGGTTGCCGACGATGTTGATCTGATGAAGGTTCAACTGGTCGAGGTAAATCCCCACGCCGGTATTGTGATAGATGTTGCACCCCGAGATTCGCACGTTGCGATTTCGGCGATACAAACGAATTCCATGCCGCACGCCTTGAATCAAAACGCCGTCGATGACCGGTTGAAATGTGCCGATGAGTTCGATGCCATCGGCTTCCTCGTGGGCACCTTCGATTTCGAGCCCGCTGACAGTCGGCGTTCTTTGCGACAGTGTAATTTCCGGCTTGACGCTTTTCGGATCCCCCGTGCCGCCGTGAGTGCCCACAATCCGAAATGCGGGACCGGCACCCGTCATCCGCACCTTCGCAGTACCGCCGACTCCGACAATCCCGAGGGCCCCTTGCTTCGACAAGGCGACTTCAATCGTACGGCTGATGACATAGATGCCGGGGGGAAACTCAAGCACGCCGTCGCCGGCTTGTAGGGCGTGCTGAATGGCCTCGGTATCGTCGGCTTGTCCATCTCCAGCCGCACCAAAATCTCGGACATTGCTCATAGTTATTCGCTCGGTGTTGTCGTTTCGCGTGTCGTGTCGCTGCTGAAGAAATTGACGAGGCGTTCCAATTCACTGTAGAGGAACAACGCTGCCGAAATATGGCCGGATTCTAGCCATACGAGTTCCGCTTGTTTGCCGATTGCTTTGTGCAATAGGACGGCACATTCGGGCGGGATGACTTCGTCGTGCTTGGCGGCAACCATCAGCACACGTCGGTCTTGCAGTCGATCGGCATACGTCAATGGGTCGGTGGGGGCGGCTTGTTTTAGGAACGCCTCGCGGTCCAACCCTTTGGCTTCCCAGTTCTCTCGCAGTTGTCGAAGTTTGGGATCGGGGTGGTCCCAAATGGCGGCTGGTAATCCGCCACCGGCGAGGTAAATCGCGACGTTCCGAAACCGCGGTTCCGCTTCGGCGGCGAGACTTGTCATGATCCCGCCTAAACTAATTCCGGTGATGCCAAGTCGATCCGCATCCACTTCCGGTCGGCTTCGCAACCAGGCACCCGCACGTCGGATATCGAAAATCGCTTGCCGCATCGCTTCGACGGTTTGATCGATGTCCGGCGAAATCATGCGACGACCGACTTTGGGATCACGACGTTCCCCGTAATACGGCATGCGGATAAAGAGCACCGCAATCCCGCGACGAGCAAGTCCGTTCGAGATACTTTGCGAGAGCGGAAAATCGCCGCCGAGAATGTGGAGCATTACCACACCCGGAAACGGCCCTTCACCTGCGGGCTGAAAATAGTCGCCATGTACGGTGTTGTTGACTTCCACATCCGTTTTGATCGGCGACGGAAACCGTACCTTCGAAATTCGCACCGGCCCACTTTCGCGTGCGAATTTCGTCTCGTACTCAAACTCGTTCTTTCGGATCTGATACCGCTCGGGCACCGTTTTTTCATCATCCGCAGGTTTTTCGACGACGGTTCCCATCGACGGGAGAGATGCGAATTTCGCATCCGCCGACTCCGCTTCAGAAGCGGTCACCAAGCACAGATGTACCAAAGCCACGGTTGAGATGCGAAGCATTCGCTGCGGTCTCCTGGCGGGTCGATCATTGCAAGATCGGTAGACCCTGGATGGGGTTGTGTTGATATTCGCGTGTCACCACGTGGCCGATGAGCGTCGTTGCGGTGCAGTCGTCGATGCCGACGCGAGCCATGCTGCCCGCCAGTCGGCGGTTGCCTTCGAAGACAACGATCCGATCGCAACGCGTGCGGCCGACGAGTTGCGCACGCGGGTCGGATGAGTTTTCGTCACCAGCTTTCACCGCCGCCTTGCTGAGTCCTTCGACCAGGATTTCCACTTCGCGACCAATAAACTCGGCGTTGTCTTCCTCGCTGATTGCGTTTTGCAAGTCGAGCATCACGTTATTACGGCGACGTTTGACATCCTCGGGAATATCGTCCTCATACAGCGTGTGAGCCTTGGTTCCCGGACGCGGGCTGTACTTGAAAATGAAGCTGTTCTTGAACCGCCATTTGCGGATCGAATCCAGACTTTTCTCGAAGGATTCTTCGGACTCACCAGGGTGTCCGACGATGAAATCGCTCGACACCGAACAGCCGGGAACGATCTCATGAATACGGTCCATCATTTCGCTGTAGTCGGCGACGGTGTAACCGCGTTTCATCGTTTTCAGGACGTCATCACATCCCGACTGCAATGGAACGTGCAAATAGTGGCTGCACTTCGGCAAGTCCCGGATGGCTTCCAACAAATCCGTCGTCATGTCCTTCGGGTAGTTGGTGACGAACTTGATCCGCTCGATCCCCGATGTGTCATGGATGCGTTCGAGGAGGTCCGATAGTCGATTCAGTTTGCCATCCTCAGTGTGCTTGTAACTGTTGACCGTTTGGCCCAACAGCGTGACCTCTTTCACACCTTGCTCGGCTAAGATCTCGACTTCACGAGCAATTTCACGAGGCGAACGGGATTGCTCCGGGCCACGCGTCATCGGCACAACGCAATAGGTACAGAACTTATCGCAGCCGATCATAATCCGCACGAACGCTTGGTACGGACTGGGTCGCATCTCCGGTTCGCGGAGCGGATCGTAACTTTCAAAACTGCTAGCGACCGTTTCGCGGTTTCCTTCCCGACGACCAAGACTGACAGCGAGGGTTTGATCGCGATCGGCACGAGCGGCCTCGATCAGACTGGGGATTTCGGCAAGCTGGCCAGTGCCAACGACGATGTCTACATGCGGAGCTTTTTGAAAGATCAGTTCTTGATCCTTCTGAGCCATGCAGCCCATGACACCAATGACCAAATCGGGCCGGCGACGTTTACTGAACTTGAGTCGCCCGAGGGCACTATAAATTTTGTGCTCGGCGTGTTCTCGAACGCTGCACGTGTTGAATAGAACCGTATCGGCGGAGCGAATATCGTTGGTCAGTTCATACCCCCGCTGACGCAACGCACCGACAACCAGTTCGCTGTCGAGCATATTCATCTGACAACCAACGGTCTCGATGAACAACTTGGAATTGTGCTGCGGGGTAGTTTCTTCAGACATCGCTTCGCCACAAATTCAGTTTGCGAACGCGGCACATCGCTCGGTTTTGAAACAAGCCGAAATCGAAAATCGATCAGGCAGCCGATTGATTTTCGTCCATGGGAGCTGACCGCTGCTGGGCCAGTTCCTCACGGGCTTGGAGAATCAATTGATACTTATAATGCTGCCGATGATGTGCCATCAGCGACAGCAAGGAACGCAAGGCCAATCCGGTGGCAACTCCATATAACACGAAATTCCAAATCGTCATCGGGTTCCCTCCTAGACGAATTCGACGTGTGCGTTCGGGGGTTACTCCCGCACGCGTTCGATATATGTGCCCGTTGAGGCATCGATTTTGATTTTCTCTCCGGTATCGATAAACGCTGGAACTTGCACTTCGGCACCGGTCTCGACGGTCGCCGGTTTGGACACGTTCGTCGCAGTGTTCCCACGTGCAGCCGGTTCCGTATAGGTGACTTCCAAAATCACGTGTTGCGGCGGTGTCATGTCGATTGGCACGTCGTTCCAGTACATCAAACCGCAGATGTCACCTTCTTTGAGAAATTGAACTTTCTCGGCGACGTTCTCCTCGGGCAACGTGTATTGCTCGAAGGAATCTTGATCCATAAAAATGTAACCGTTGGCATCGCGATACAAGTATTGTGCATCGTTTTTGCGGACGTCGGCCCCTTCAAGGCTGTCACCACTTTTGTAAGTGCGGTCGAGGATCGTGCCTTTGAGCAAGTTTCGCAATCGCGTCTTGTAGAGCGCTTGGCCTTTGCCCGGCTTGACGAAGTTACACTCTAACATCTCGTAGGGATCGCCATCGACGATGACCTTGATTCCTTTACGAAAGTCCCCGGTATTGATTTGTGGCATTGTGGTGTCTCGACCGGTCCATGCGATATGCCGTGACGCGTCTTGTGCGTCGACGGTCTGGTTGTAATGATGCGGAGGCCAAAAATGGCCAAGCCGCGTAGACTTGTGTTTCTATCGTCCCGGAGGTTGCATCAACGCTCCGTTGGGTCGTTTCCGCGAATGTAATCCACTTGCGGCGAACAATATCGCCGTGAAGAATAGCAAATCCTCTGCCCGAGAGGAATGCTTTCCGAATGATTGTCGTCCGATGATTTCCACAACACCCACAACCCCGATCGGCTGGCAGCAGGAATTGGCCCAAGCTGTGCGGGACCCTGCCGATTTGATCAAACGTCTACAACTGCCACCGGAGTTGCTCGAACCTGCTCAACGAGCGGCCAAGTTATTCCCGCTACGGGTGCCGGAAAGTTTCCTTCGACGGATGTCACTGGGAAACCCGACCGATCCGCTCCTGCGACAGGTTCTTCCCTTGGACCTCGAGTTTGTTGCAACCGATGGCTATGTCCAGGACCCACTGGAGGAAGCCGGGTCCCATATCGCCGACGGTTTGTTACAGAAATATGCCGGTCGGGCGTTAATGATTGTCACCGGGCATTGTGCAGTCCATTGCCGCTACTGTTTTCGTCGACACTACCCTTATAATGAGGAACCGCAAGGACTTACGGCCTGGAACCCTGCGATTGCGGCAATTGAGGCAGATACGAGCTTGCGAGAGATTTTGCTAAGCGGTGGCGATCCACTAATGCTCTCTGACCGTAAACTGATGGAACTTGGCGACCGTCTCAACATGATCTCGCACCTGCAACGACTGCGAATTCACACGCGATTACCAATCGTTCTGCCGAGTCGCGTCACGAATAACCTGGTCGCCTGGCTCAAAAATTTGCGACTGACGCCGATTCTTGTCGTCCATGCGAACCATCCCCAAGAAATTCAGGGCGACTGCGCGGAGACGTTGCGAAGACTTGTTCGCTCTGGCATTACGGTTTTGAATCAATCGGTGTTGTTACGCGGTGTTAACGACGATGCCGATTCATTGACGGAGCTTTCCGAACGTCTGACGAATCTGGGCGTCATTCCGTATTACTTGCACCAGACGGACCATGTGACGGGCACGGCTCATTTCGCGGTCCCCGATGCCGTGGGGTTTGAGTTGATCGCGGAACTCCGGCGACGGTTGCCGGGGTATGCAGTCCCGGCTTTCGTTCAAGAAATACCGGGACAACTGCACAAAACTCCCTTAATTCCATAACGGATCAGACGTGGTCATTCCTCCGATTTGATTGCGTCGTTTGATTCCGCATCGGACGCATGCATCTCCGGGAACTTCACGTCGAGGGCGGTCACGAAACCTCGATAAGCTGCCACGCGGCGAGTGGGAGCGATTTTGCTTTCTTCCATTTCCTTGAGAGCCACCTCCGCATCCATGACGAGTACCGCAGCACCGCCGATGACCTCTGCCACATCCTCAGCGGGATCGAATTGCTCGAGTTGCCGAGTAAAGGTCAAAGCTTCTGTGAGTTTGCCTTCTTCCATGAGTTTCCCGACAGCCTGCATCGCAGCAACCGCTGCGTCTACGGAATCAATGTCACGTGGAGGTGAATTGATCAACTGAGCCATCTTGTCCGGTGAACCTTCTGTTCGAGCCGCTTCGATTTGCTGATGAAATGCCGCGACGCTCGGTGCCGGTTGACCGTTCGCTTTTGCCAGCAATGCCTGTTGGAACTCGTCATACTTTTCAGCAGCTGTCCGCAGGTCATAGGCATTTCGCAGATACTGTTTCTCCGCAAGTCGTCGTTGGTCGCTGGTTGTCAGGTTCAGTTCTTGCGCCAGCGTGTTCTGGATGGCCCCCGAATTTCGCGAAGCATTCTCAACGAGGTTTTTCATCGCATTGACGGGCGGCGTGATGGCAGCAATGAGCGTCTCCGTTTTTTGCAAAAGCGAAGTCGCTTTGTCCGCTTCCCCTAACTGTCGATGGGCAGCGGCCGTTTCTGCGGTTGCGGTGGCGGCCAGTTCCAAAGGCTTCGCCCAGGGAAGTTGGGTGTTGTAGTCGTAGAGTTCCTTCACTTCCGGTGCGGAACGAGGAGCGGCAGACGCAAGCTTGGCAACCTCCGCTTCCGCATTTCCGGCCCACGTTTTTGCGAGTTCCGTTTGTCCCATTGTCGTTAATCGACGGGCGACGCGGGCATAAACACGGGTCCGAATCGACTGTTGAACCTCGGCGGGAGGATCCTTGATCGAATCGTCTAGGCCTGTGAGGGA